>DASUSU010000104.1:0-11230 GCA_036374915.1 Acidimicrobiia bacterium
CCGACAAATTGGATCTCCGGCTCCAGCATGGTGCCGGTCTCGGCCAGAACGCGGTCTTTGACCTGGATCACCAGCCTCCGAATGTCCTCCGAGGTCGCGGCCGGCCCGGCCACGAAGAAGTTGGCATGCTTGTGCGAGACCGCGACGTCGCCGACGCTCATCCCCTTCAGACCGAGAGAGTCGATGATCTCGCCGGCCGTCCTGCCCGGCGGGTTCTTGAACACGCTCCCTGCGTTGAAAGTGCCGCCCGGTTGGTTGTCCCGTCGCCATCTCGTGATACGCCGCAACTCGGCGCGCCCGGTCTCGATGTCCCCCTCGGCTGCTTGGAAGCTGGCCGAGACCACGACCTGGGTCGACCCGACGTTGGAGTGCCGGTAGGACATCTCGAGCTGATCGGGGCCGGGCTCGCTCACCGTCCCGTCCCTCAGCTCGACGAGACGGGCTTTGATCAGCCGCTCCCTGGTCTCGGTGCCGAAGCAACCGGCGTTCTGCCTGATCGCTCCCCCCACCGAGCCGGGGATCCCGACGAAGAACTCGAGACCGGTCAGACCGGCATCGACGCTGGTCCGGGCCACCAGTGCCAGAGGCGCCGAGCCTCCCGCTGCCACCACGGTCCCGTCAGCCTCCACAGCACTGAATCCGGACCCAAGCCGGATCACGACGCCGTCGAAGCCGGCGTCGGCGACCACCAGGTTCGATCCCCGGCCCAGGACCAGGATGGGGAGCTCCGCCAGCGCCCCCGAGGCAGCGAGAGCCTCGAGGGCACCCATGTCCGCAACCTCCACGAAATAGCGGGCCGGTCCCCCCGACTTGTAGGTGGTGTACGGGCCGAGCGGCACCCCCTCCTCGACCAGACCCGACCCGACCAGGGCCGAGAGCGAGGTCATTGCCGCTCCGCCAGCAGCTTTGCGAGCTCGGTGGGGACCAGAGTCACGTCTCCCGCGCCCATGGTGAGCACCAGGTCGCCCTCCGACACCCGCTCGGCGAGAAACGAGGCCAGGTCGGCACGATGGGGCACGTAGTGGACACTCGCGCCGAGCCGGCGCGCCGAGTCGGCCACCAGCTCCCCGGTCACTCCCGGCACCGGCTCCTCGCGTGACCCGTAGACATCGGTGAGCACCACCTCGTGGGCCGGGCTCAATGCCGCGGCGAACTCCTCGTGGAAGCGGGCGGTCCTGCTGAACAGATGAGGCTGGAAGACGGCCCATACCCGCCCCGTGGTCGATCCCAAGGCCACCTCGACCGTTGCTGCGACCTCGGTGGGATGGTGGGCGTAGTCGTCGACCAGGCTGACCCCCGAGACCGTCCCTCTCTGCTCCCAGCGGCGAGCAACGCCCCGGAACGAGGCGAGGCCGAGCGCGGCAGCCTCGATGTCGCGGCCCATGGTGCCGAGCAGGGCCAGTGCCCCCGCCGCATTGCGGGCAACGTGGGTGCCGGGGCGGCTCAGGGTGACGTGTGCCCTCTGCCCGGGCCCCACCAACTCGAAGCGGGATCCCCCCTCGTGCCCTGTCAGGCCGGCGATCCGCCAATCGGCGCCGTCCTCCAGCCCGTAGGTGATCGCATCGGCACGTCGACCCACCTCGCTCGACCCCGGGTCGTCGGCACAGACCACGACCGGACCGCTCACCGCCCCCGCAACCCCGACGAACGAGTCGACGAGGTCGCGGTAGGTGCCGAAGTGCTCGAGGTGCTCGCTCTCGACGTTGGTCACGATGAGCCCTTCCAGATCGAGGCTCTCGAAGGTCCGAAAGGCCTCGTCGGCCTCTATCACCAGCAGGGGGGAGGCTCCATGGTGGCCGTTGGTGTTCCAGTCGACCAGGTCGCCGCCCACGATGAAACTCGGGTCTTCCCCGGCTGCCCTGAGGGCGGTGATCAGCAAGGCGGTGGTAGTGGTCTTGCCATGGGTGCCGGTGGCGCCGATGGTCGTGGTGCCGGCGGTCAGTGCCGCGAGCAGTTCGGGGCGGCGCCAAACCGGGATCCCGGCTTCGGTTGCGGCCACCAGCTCCGGATCCGACTCGGGCACGGCGGACGAAGCCACCACGAGGTCGGCGGCACGAGCAGCCTCGGGGTGATGCCCGGCATATGTGGAGACACCGAAGTCCTCCAGGCGGTCGAGGGTGGAGCCGCCACGCAGGTCCGAGCCGGACACGGCGTGCCCCATACCGGCCAGGACCTTGGCGATGGCGCTCATCCCGGCCCCGCCGGCCCCGATCAGATGGACGCGGTGGTAGTCGAGTCTCATCGCGTCTGCTCCAACATCGCGTCCGCGATTGTCATCGCCGCCCCCGGCTTTGCGATCTCTCCAGCCGCGCTCCGCATCGACTGCAGGCGCTCCGGGGAGAAGAGGAGTGTCCCCACCAGGTCGGGCAGCTCGGCGATCCGACTCTGGGGAAGCACCACCGCCGCGCCCGCCTCCTCGAGGAACGCAGCGTTCTTCGCCTGATGCCCGGTCGAGCCGAACTCTCCCGGGACCAACACCGAAGGAGTCCCGGTGACGGTGAGCTCGGCCACCCCTCCCCCGGCCCGGGCGACGACCAGGTCCGCTGCCGCGTAGAACAGCTCCATCCGATCCTCGAACCCCCTCCGCTTCCAGATCGCCATGTCCCCGCGTCCGATTTCAGAGCCGGCTCCGTCCTCGCCGGTGAGATGGACCACCTGGATCGGCGCCCCACTCCATGTCTTCACCAACCCGGCCACGGCCGCATTGATCGAGCCCGCTCCCAGCGAGCCGCCGAACACCCCGAGGACGGGAAGCTCGGGGTCGAGCTCGTAGCGGGACATTGCCTGGGGGCGGAGCCGATCACGATCGAACTCGGCGAGGGAGCGGCGCACCGGGTTCCCCACCCACTCCCCGTCCTCGAGCCCGCTGGTCTCGGGGAACGAGGTGAACTTCCGCGCCGCCCAGCGGGAGGCGATCCGGTTGGCGAGCCCGGCCCCTGCGTTCTGCTCGGCGATGAGGAGCGGGATGCGCTCCCTCCTCGCCGCCAGGGCGGTGGGGACGGTGACGTATCCGCCCATGCCGAGAGCGACGCGCACCCCGCGTTCGCCGATGGCGGCGCCGATCCTGGCGCGGGCCCGCCACACCAGTCGGGGAAGGCTCAGGTTTCGGGTGGTCATCGAACGTTGGAATCCGCGCAGCTCAACGGCGAGGAAGGGAAAGCCCGCCTCCGGGTAGACCGTGGCCTCCAGTCGTTCGCCACCGATGAAGAGGACCTCCTCTTTGGCCACCCCTCGCTCCGCCAGGGCCTCGCCGACGGCCAGTCCCGGGAACACATGGCCACCCGTGCCGGCTGCAGCGATCAGAAACGTCATTTCCGTGGTTGGACCCCCGCCTGGGCGATGTTGACCAGGATCCCCAGGGAGGCCATCGATACGATCAGGGCGGAGCTGCCGTAGGAGACGAATGGCAGGGCTATGCCCGTGATCGGCATGACCCCGAGCACGCCGCCGATGTTGACCAGGGCCTGGAACGACAACCAGGCGGTGAGACCGGCCGCCACCATCCTCCCGAAACGGTCCGGTGCCCGGGCCGCCACCAGCCATCCGGCCAGGGCCAGCACCACGAACAGCCCGATCACCGTGAGACCGCCGATGAGCCCGGTCTCCTCGCCGATGATGGCGAATATGAAGTCGGTGTGGGCGTTGGGGAGGTAGAACCAGCGGGCCCGGCTCGCCCCTAGCCCGACACCGAACAGACCGCCGTTGGACAGGGCGTAGTACCCCTGGATCAGTTGGTAGCCCTCGCCGCTCGAGTTGTTCCACGGGTCGAGGAACCCCACGATCCGGTCGACCCGGTACTCGTCGCTGAACGCGAGCACCCAGGCAGCGGCGACGACCAGGACACTGAGGAGCAGGACATAGCGAATCGGCGTGTCGCTGGCCATGATCACGGCCATGGCGGCGGCCCCGATGATGATCGTCGTCCCCAGGTCGGGCTGCATGATGACCAGCCCGCCCAGGACACCAACCGTGAACAGGACGGGGACCAGGAAGTGCCCGAACCGGGTCAGCAGCTTCTGCTTCTTCTCCAGGATGTGAGCAAGAACGAACACCACCGCCACCTTGGCCAGTTCCGACGGCTGGAAGCTGAAGCCCCCGATGTGCAGCCAGCGCTGCGACCCCCCGATCACGGGGCCCACCGCCAACACGGCGAGGAGCAGAGCCACCGTGGCGAAGAATGCGGGGACTGCCAGCCGCCGATAGAGCCGATAAGGGACGCGGCTGGTGACCAGTAGCGCCACGGTTCCGATGCCCACCCCGATCAGCTGCCTCTTGAAGTAGTAGAAGCGATCCTGGGCCTGGTCTATCGCCACCACCGACGAGGCCGACTGGGTGGCACCGAGGCCGATCACCACCAGGACCACGGCGAGCACCAGGAGCATGGTCGCGGTCCGGTTGTTCACCCTGAGCCGCTCTGCCCTGTCCCGGGCCGCGGCTCGCACCTTGGCGATCGAGGTCACATTCGCAGTCACCGGTGGCCACCTGCGATCAGCCGGTCGACCAGGGCGGAGAACCTGTCCCCTCGCTCCTGGTAGGAGCTGAACTGGTCGAAGCTGGCGCATCCCGGCGCCAGGAGCACGGTGTCGCCTGGCGATGCCAGCTCGTGCGCCATCTCGACCGCTCGCTCCAGGGTCCCTGCCAGATGTCCCCGGTCGCCCGCCATCTCCACGAGCTCGGGCCCGACCGAGCCGATCCCGAGGAGCGCCCTCACCCCCGGCTCATGGGCGATCGGGGACATGTCCAGCCCTTTGGCCAAGCCGCCGGCGATGAGGATCACCGGCTGATGGGCGCGGATCGAGGCGAGGGCAGCATGAGGGTTGGTCGCCTTCGAGTCGTCCACCCAGGTGACGCCTCGATCTCGAGCCACGGTCGCCCGTCGGTGCGGCCCGGGTGAGAACGACTTGGCTGCGCTGGCCACCCCCTCTGCCGTCGCCCCCATGCGGAGGGCGAGAGCCGACGCCGAGGCCATGTTGACCAGATGGGTCGGGTCATCGGAGGTCAGGTCGCCGATAGAGATGGCCACCTCCCCGACCACGAGACGGTCACCGTCCACCCCGCCCCCGCCGGCAGGGAGGTGCAGCCCGGAAACGGGGAAGAG
Source organism: Acidimicrobiia bacterium (assembly GCA_036374915.1). Classification (GTDB taxonomy): domain Bacteria; phylum Actinomycetota; class Acidimicrobiia; order Spongiisociales; family ZC4RG35; genus JARDZU01. The sequence goes on from DASUSU010000104.1 coordinate 5,099, forward strand.
CTCACCTCGCGCCCCGGTGACCAGGCTGGACGCCCCGGCGTCGTCGACGTCGTAGACGAGCAGGTCGTCTTCGTTCTGGTTCATGAAGATCCGCGCCTTGGCCGACCGATACGCCTGCTCCGATCCGTGCCAGTCGAGGTGGTCGACCGCCACATTGGTGATCGCCGCCGCGTCGGGGCGGAAAGTCTCACAGAACCGAAGCTGGAAGCTGGACACCTCGACCACCACCGCCTCGTGGTCCTGATCGACGTGATCGGAGAGTGCGGAGCCGATGTTCCCGGTGGCGGGAGCGTCGATCCCCGAGGCTTCGAGCATGGCCGAGGTCGCCTCGGTCACCGTGGTCTTCCCGTTGGTGCCGGTGATCGCCGCCACCGGGATCTCCAGGTGACGCCAGGCGAACTCGATCTCGCTCCAGACGGGAAGACCCCATTCCAGCGCCTCGACGATCGGCAACGACCGCTCGGGGAACCCCGGGCTGGCGACGACCAGGTCGACCCCGTTGAGCAGGACCGGGTCCCAGTCCCCTGAGGCCGCGGCGAAGCCTTGCTCCATGGCCCGGCCCGAGTCGTCCCCGGCGTACACGGTGACGGCCATGTCCTGGCTCCGGGCGAGCCGGGCCGCGGCCAGGCCGGACACACCTGCCCCCAGGACCAGGACCCGACTCACAGCAGACCCTCGAGGAGCAGGAAGTCGCCATAGAAGAACCCGAGGCCCAGTGCCACTCCCAGCCCGGTGAGGATCCAGAATCGGATCACCACGGTGGTCTCGGGCCAACCTCCGAGGTCGAAGTGATAGTGAAGCGGCGACATGCGGAAGATCCGTTTCCCGAACAGCTTGAAGCTGGCGATCTGGAGAATCACCGACACCGTCTCGGCGACGAAGATCGAGCCGAGCACCACGAGGAGGAGATGGGTGTTGGTGAGCAGGGCAACGGCGGCGAGCAGGCCGCCGATCCCCTGGGAGCCCACGTCGCCCATGATGATCTTGGCCGGAGGCGCGTTCCACCAGAGAAAGCCGAGCAGGGCGCCGAACATCGCCGCGGAGATCACGGCCAGTTCGAGCGGGTCGACCGCGTTGTAGATGTCGGGGTTCCTGAACTGCCAGAAGGCGATGACCGTGTACGAGGCGACCACCAGGGCGGAAGCCCCGCCGGCGAGACCGTCCATGCCGTCGGCCAGGTTCACCCCGTTGGCCGCCCCGGTGAGCATGAACAGGACCCAGATAACGAAGAAGGCGCCGAGATCGATGCCGAGGGGGCGAACGAAGGAGACCTCGGTGACCACCCCGGCCATCGAGGCGCCCCAGGCGAAGAGCGCGGCGATGGCGAGCTGACCGCCGAACTTGGCCGTCTTCGACAGACCGAGACTCCTCTGGTTGGCGTACTTGGTCCAGTCGTCGAGCAGACCGACCACGGCCATCCCGGCGAGGGCGAAAACGGCGAGCAGCCCGCCTGAGCTGAGCGGTTGGAACTCGATGGCAAGACCGCCGGAGGGTGCGACAACTCGCACGTGGGCGAGCAGGTAGCCGATGATCGCCGCCGCGACGAATACCACACCCCCCATCGTCGGAGTCCCCTGCTTGTGCCCGTGCATCCCCGAGATCTCCTCCTGGATGAACTGGCCGATCTCGCGGCGCCGGAAGTAGCGAATGGCGTAGGGAGTGCCGAGGATGGACACCGACAGACCCACGGCAGCAGCGATCAGCAGGGGTATCACCGGGACATGCTCCCTGAATCGGGGCCGGAATCGGCGGATCCCGCCCCGATGCGGAGAATCTCCCGGGCCACCACCCGATCGTCGAAGGGGAGCACCCGACCGCCGATCTCCTGGCCGGTCTCGTGGCCTTTGCCCAGGATCAGCACCACGTCACCCTCGTCGGCGACCGCGATCGCCCGCTCTATTGCCCGCCGCCGGTCGACTTCGAGGATCACGTCCGGCCCTGGGGCGCCCGAGGCAACCTCGCCCAGGATCCGGTCGGGGTCCTCGGAGCGGGGGTTGTCGCTGGTGAGAATGGCCACATCGGCCGCGGAGACGGCCCGGCCCATCATCGGGCGCTTCTCCCGATCCCGGTCTCCCCCGGCACCGACCACGGCGATCACCCGGTTTGCGCCGATCGAGCGGGCCACGGCGATCGCCTGCTCGATCCCACCCGGGGTGTGGGCGTAGTCGACGACGACGCGGAACGGTCCTCCCGCCGAGACCTGCTCGAATCTTCCCGGTACGGGGGACAGCTCGTCCAGGCCGGGACCGATCTCCTCGAGGTCGAGCCCGAGGGCGAGACAGCATCCCACCGCGACCAGCGCGTTCTCCACGTTGAACATCCCCACCGGGCCCGATCTCACCGGGAATGTCCCGGACTCGGTGACCAAGTCGAAGACAGACTCATACCGGGAGGTGTCGACGTTCTCGGCCCTCACCTCGCCTCCGGCTCCGATCCGGATCAACGGCGTCTTCACCCACCGGGCGATGTCGGCGCCGACAGGATCGACGACGTTGATGACGGCGGTCCCAACCTCGTAGTCGCGGAACAGACTCTCCTTGGCTCGCCGGTAGGCATCCATCGTCCCGTGGAAGTCGAGATGGTCCTGGGAGAGGTTTGTGAAGGCGGCCACCTCGAACCTGGTGGCGGCGACCCGGCTCATCTCCAGGGCGTGCGAGGAGATCTCGGCGGCTACCACCTCGGCGCCCAGCTCCCGCATCGAGGCGAGGAGCCGCTGGAAGTCGGTGGCCTCGGGTGTGGTCCGCGAGGTCGGGATCACGGTGGGGCCGACGCGTGTCTCCACGGTCCCGATCAAACCGGCCACCCTGCCCGCCGAGGCGAGGAGAGACTCGACGAAATGGGTGACGGTGGTCTTGCCGTTGGTCCCGGTCACTCCGACGACGGCGAGATCGGTGGACGGGTCGCCGTGCACCTGGGCCGCCATCGGGCCCATGGCGGCGCGGGTGTCACCGACCACGATCTGACTCACCTCGACCTCTTGGACCGTCTCGACGGCGACCGCCGGAGAGCCGGCGGCGACCGCCGAGATCACGAAATCGTGACCGTCGTGCTCGCCGCCCCGCACCGCGACGAAGAGCACATCCGGACCGGCGAGGCGTGAGTCATGGGTGACATCGGCGACCCGAATCCCCGGATCACCGAGCAGCTGGCCGTCGACACGCCGGGTGACCTCGCCCAGGGTGCTACCCGGCGCCGGCATCGGGGGTCACTCCGAGTCGATGCAGCGCCTGCTCCATCACCTGAGCGAACACGGGAGCGGCCGACGCCCCTCCGGTGCGGTACTTGAACGAGGGAGCATCGATGAGAACCGCCACCACGACCTGGGGATCGTCCATCGGCGCCATTCCCACGAACGAGGCCCTGGTGACCTCGGTGTAGCGGCCATCCTCTCCCAGCTTGTTCGCGGTCCCCGTCTTGCCTCCCACCCGGTATCCCTCGACGCTCGCGTTCTGGCCTGTGCCCTCGGCGACCACGTTGGCCAGGAGCTCCTGCATCAGCCGGGCGGTCTCCGCCGAGACCACCTGCCGTGTCTCCAGCCCGGTGACGTCCTCGTTCCCGTCGACATCGGTCTTGGAGGCGACGATGTGCGGAGCGGTCCACACCCCGTCGTTCCCGATGGCCGCATAGGCGGCCGCCATCTGCAGAGGCGTGGCCGCGACCGAGTATCCGATGGCGGCCGAGGCCCAACAGGTCTCACAACCCGCCTCGAAGTTCAGTGACCCCGGCGCCTCCACCGCGTAGTCCACGCCGGTGACCGAACCGAGACCGAAACGCTCGATGTACGAGATGATCCGTTCCTGCCCCAGTCTCTCGGCCACCATGATCGTCCCCACGTTGGAGGACCTGGTGAAGATCTCGGCCACGCTCATGCTCTTCGTCTCGTGCTCCTCGAAATCCTGGTAGCAACCGAACAACTCGTCATCGCCGGAACGACACGCGTCCTCGCGCAGTTCCAGCCGGTCGGCTACGTCGGCGATCACCGTGCCCGCCTGCACCTCGCCCTCCTCGATTGCGGCCGCCACGGTGATCAGCTTCTGGGTCGAGCCCGGCTCGTAGATGCTTCGGACCACGAAATTGGAGAAGGCGTGGCAGGTCGGCTCCACCGCCAGGTCGCAGTCCTCGTCCAGGGTCTGACGGGTCTGCGGGTCGAACACCGGCGCCCCGGTCATGGCCAGGATGCCGCCGGTTTCCACATCGAGGACCACCACCCAGCACGATTCGGCCTGGGTACGGTCGACTGCGGCGAGACACGCTTGCTGCGACTGGTACTGCAACGGGAGGTCGATGGTGGTGTTGAGGTCGGTTCCGGGGACTGCGGGGACTATGTCGCTGATGCCCTGGGGGATGATCCTCCCCTCCAGGTCGCGCTCGAACACAGCCTTGCCGGGGACCCCGCGCAACTCCTCGTCGTAGAACGACTCGAGCCCCTCCTGACCGTTGCCGTCGATGTCGACGAACCCGGTGACGTGCGATGCGACGCTTCCCGCCGGGTAGATGCGGGTTGCCTCGGGATGGGTGTAGAGACCCGTGACCTCGAGCCCTGCGATCTGCTCGGCCAATCCGGGCTCGACCTGGCGCTTCAGATACACGAAATCCCGGTCGGAGGTGAGTCTCTCCAACAGGACACCCGAGTCGACTCCGAGCAGACCGCCAACCTGCTGAGCGACCCAGAGCGGCTCCTCGATCTGCCCCGGATTGGCCCAGACACTCTGCGCCTCCACGGTCATCGCCAGCAATTCCCCGTTGCGATCGAAGATCTTGCCCCGTTGCGGGGCGAGATCGCGGGTGACCAGACGCTGGGTCAGGCCCTTTTCGGCGAGATCGGCTGCCTGGACCACCTGGACCTGGAACAGCCGGTAGGCGAGGCCGAGCCATGCCACCACCAGGCACATCCCGATCAGTGCGACACGCGCCTTGGACGGGCCCTTTCTCGCGGCCCTATCGGCGGCCACCGGTCAGGTCCCCGGCCGTGACTCCGGGGGTTGGGAACGACCTGTTCCCTCCGTGAGCCCGGCTCCAGCGCGCCGTCGGGTCGTCATTGAGTTCCGCCTTCGTCAATGGAGACCACCGCCGGGCCTCCGAGATCCACCAGCAGCTGTCGGGTGTCGCCCGGTATGACCAGACCCATTTCCTCGGCGAGTGGGGCAACCCGGGCCGGGTTCTCGAGACGGGCGATCTCCAATCGCAACTGCTCGTTCAGCGCTTCCTGCTCGACGATCGCCCGGTCGAGCCGGTCCAACTCGAATGCCGACCTGTCCAGCGAGGTTCGGGCGAAGCCCAGGCCGAGAAAGGCAACGACGCCGATGAGGACCATGACCATCCAGGGGGCGAGCATCGGACGATGCAGTCTCCGGCCACGGAGGACTCTCAGGCTCTCCTCGGGCAGCGGGCGACGAAGGGGGCGGGCCGTGGTCATGCCGCTACCTTCTCCGCGGCGCGGAGCACCGCAGACCTGGCCCTCTTGTTGGCCTCGATCTCGGAAGCCGAAGCGCGTATCGGCTTCCGGGTCAGAAGACGTAGCTCTGCGCTGTTGCCGCACCCGCACTCCGGCATCTCGGGCGGGCAGGTGCAGCCGGTGGCACCCCGGGTGAAGCGGCGTTTGACGATCCGGTCCTCCAGAGAGTGATACGAGATGGCGAGCACCCGGCCCGATGGCCTGAGCAGAGCTATCGCCTGATCCAGACCTGCTGCGATCGCCTCCAGCTCCCCGTTGACCGCGATCCGGAGCGCCTGGAAGGTTCGTCGGGCGGGATGCCCCACCCGACGGCGGGCCGCGGGCATCGCCTCGGCGATCACGGTGGACAGCTGGCTGGTGGAGTCGAAAGGGCGCCCCGCCACGATGGCCCGGGCGATGCGTCGGGCCAACGGCTCCTCGCCGTATCGTCGGATGACTTCGCCGAGTCGCTCTTCGGGCCATTCGTTGACGATCTGTGCCGCGGTCTGGATCGCATCGGGGCCCATGCGCATGTCGAGGGGGCCGTGGTGGCGATAGGAGAACCCGCGGCCGGGCTCGTCGAGCTGATGCGAGGACACCCCGAAGTCGAAGAGGACCCCGGCGACGGGGTCGGTGGTGGCCGAAGCCACCAGGTCGGCGAGATCGGCGAAGTTGCCCTGGACGGCGAGCACCCCGAG
>DASUSU010000105.1:0-15168 GCA_036374915.1 Acidimicrobiia bacterium
CTGAAGACCGACCGGTCGATCGAGCCGCTGCACCGGCTCATCGAGCGTCTGGGTCTGCATGACCGGCTGATCGTCGGGTCGTTCTCGGACCGACGTCTCCGAGATTTTCGTGCCCTCTCCGAGGGTCGGGTGGCGACCTCGACCGGGGCCGCGGCGAGCAGATCCTGGCTCTTCGCCTCCCGTATCGGTCGAGGGGTGAGAGGCGAGTCCGGCGCACTGCAGCTCCCGGTGCGGTCGCGGGGGATCCGGGTCGTCGATCGCCGGCTGGTCGCCACTGCCCATGCCCACGGACTCCAGGTCCATGCATGGACGGTCAACGACCCTGCCGAGATGACTGCCCTGCTCGACATCGAGGTCGACGGCATCATCACCGATCGTCCCGACCTGCTCAAGGAGGTCCTGGTGGCGAGAGGAGAATGGACGGGTTTGGGGTAGCTCGAGTCAGGAGGCGGGGACGAGCCGGCCATCGTGGAGGTCGAGGACACGATCGGCATACTGAAATGCGTCGGGATCGTGGGTCGCGGCGATGACACCGGTGCCTCCGCCGGCCACCTCGTCGATCAGCCGCCACACGAGATGGAGCCGATCCAGGTCCTGATGCGACGATGGCTCGTCCGCGAGGAGCAACGACGGGCGTCTGATCAGGGCGCGCCCGATGGCCGCTCTCTGTTGCTCACCGAGTGAGGCGCCACCGACCGGCCGGTCGAGCAGGTGGGAGATCTCCAGTTTCCCGGCCACGCCGCCCACATCGCCCTCGGAGTCGGCCAGGCGCCCGGGAAGACCGATGTTCTCGCCCAAAGTGAGTTCGGGCAACAGGCCCAGCGACTGCGGCACCACCGCCACCCGATCCCAGGACTCGGGATGGTCCACACCCCAGGCCACCGTCCCCGCGTCCGGTTCCTGCCAACCGGCCAGGATGTTGAGCAGTGTCGTCTTCCCCGACCCCGATCGGCCTCGAACGATGACCACCTCGCCCGGCTGGACGGCGGCGGCGAGATCGTTCAGCACCACGATCACGGTCTGCCCTCGTCGGAAGCTCTTCGTCACTCCCGAGAGCTCGACGACCGCGCTCACTCTTTCACCGTCCCGTGCTCGAGACGGAGCAACCGATCGGCCACATCGAGGACCTCCTGATCATGTGACGTCACGATCAAGGTGGCGCCCAGGTCGCGGAGCCGGGTCAGTGCCTCGACGGCCAGATGAGCCGACTGGGTGTCGAGCTCGGCGGTCGGCTCATCGGCCAGGATGAGCTCCGGCTCGCCGACCATCGCCGCGGCCAGGGCGGCACGCTGCTGTTGTCCCGCCGAGAGCCGCGCCGGGTGCTCGTCGGCCAGATCTTCGATCTCGAGATGAGTGAGGAGCTCCCTGGTCGGAGTGGCTCGTCTGATCTTCCCGGCCATGACCAGGTGCTCCCAAACGGTGAGATAGGAGAGGAGATTGGCCGCCGGATCCTGGAAGAGGTATCCCATGTGCCTGGAGCGAAACCGCCGACGGCCACCTGCGCTCATCGACGTCAGCTCTCTCCCGGCGACCTCGACCCGACCGGCGTCGGGTCTGTCGATCCCGGCGATGACTCGAAGCAGCGTGGACTTGCCCGATCCCGATGGCCCGGCCAGGACGGTCATCTGCCCGGATTCGGCGACGGCGTCGACATCCCAGAGTGCCCAGACCACTTCCTGATCGGTGTGATAGGCGCGGCGAATGCCCTCGCAGACCATCGTGGTCTCAGTCCCCATGACGCAACAACTCCGATGTGTCGGCACTGTCTGCCGTGCGTTGGGCGAGGATGGCGGCGACGGCGGCCACACCCACGGCAATCAGCACTGCGATGAGGGACAGGTCGATCGCCCCGACCCAACGGGGGCCAGGTGGGGTCTCGGGCACGGCGTCGAGCACCGTGTAGAGACTCCCGGCGGCGACCCGGGCGGCGAAGATCCCGGCGAGGGCGCCGAGGAGAGTCAGCGACGCCAGCTCGATGAAGCCCGCCTGGAGATGCTCGGATCGTCGCAGTCCCATACGCCGGGCGAGAGCGTAGGAGAGATTTCGATGCCGCTGCCGGGTGTCGACGTAGAGGAGCACCCCGCCGATGGCGATGAGACCCGCAAGGGCGGCGTAGATCTCGAGGAAATCGAAGGTCCAGACGACAGCCGCAAACTTGAGCTGGTCGAGGGTGGTGTCGGCATTGACGGTGAATGCATAGTTGATTCCGGCTTGTGCCATTGCCGCCTCCACCTCGGCCTCGGTCCGGTCGTTGGTCCACATGAAGTAGCGGGACCCGGTGATGCGCCCGTCCTCGTCGGCGACCACGTCGATGAAGCGCTGCCTGTCGACAACGACCAGGGGTCGCGACCCACGCATCCCGGGGAACGCCCCCAACTCTCCGACGATGTCGACCTCGACGTCGCCCGATGTCGTGTTGAGGACACCGTCGACGGCGCTCCCGTTGGCAACGTACGCCGGGACCGGCCCCTCGTCCCCACCCCCGGAAAGCGTGCCCAGGATCTCCTCGAGTGGTCTGCCCGCGATCGCCTCGTCCCAGAACGCCCCATTGGCGAACGTGGCGTCGTCGATGGCGAGGACGTCGACTGTGACTGCCTCCAAATCGGCCCGGTCCGACCTGATCACCACCGTCGACACGTCGGCGATCGCCCCGGGAGGGTCGATCAGGGCGAACACGGGTGTGGAGATGTCGGCGCCGATGAAACTCCTCCCCTTGGCGTCGATGGTCGAGGTGGCCGACCGGGTCAGCGATGCGGCGTAGACCAGGGTCGCCACCGGAAGGGCAGCCCCGGCGATCAGCGCGATCACCAGGGTCGGGGCTGAGACGATGCGTCGGGAAGCCAGATAGGCGCCGTGACTGGTCGCGCCCAGTCTCTTCAGCAGCGGGAATGCCCTGATCACGATCTCGGCCACAAACAGCACGACCGCCACGAAGGTGAACAACGGGAAGAACAGGACCAGCGGGTCGACCGAGCCCACCAGCTGGCTGTCTCCGATGGTGACGGCACTCTCCCCGATGCTGAGCCTCACCCAGATGGCACCGGCCACCGCGACGAGTAGTGCCGGGATCCGCCACACCAATCGCCGGCTCCGGATCGGGCTGGGATCGAGCATCGTCTTCGCCCTCGATGCCACGACGAGGCCGACTGCCCCGATCCCGACCAGGATCACCACCGCCGCGACCCAGAGCGAGGTCAGCCTCGAACCGGGCTCGACGCTGGCGGATGGGCCGACGACCGCTATGAGCAGGTTGGCCGCACCCCATCCCAAGGCACCGCCCACCACCCTCGCGGGCAGGAACTCGGCGACCGCCTTCACCGAGATCAGCCCGGGCCCCGCCCCGTGCGCAGACAGATACTGCAATTCGATCCGTTTCCTGTCGACCCAGTAGGAGCCGGCGCCGGCGATCAGGGCGACGGCGGCGATGAGAACCACCCCGGCCAGGGGGAGGATCGAGCTGCGCAGGGCGTCGGTGAGGGCCTCGACCCGATCGGTGACCAGGGTGAGATCGCTGTGCACCCCGGGGTCGGTCTGGATGAAGAAGACCTCACCGAACTCCTCGGAGACGACGACCTCGTCGATCTCGGCCATGGCCTCGGCTGTCTCCCGGGCTCTGGTGACGGTGAGTCCGTCGAGGATGACCGGGATCTCCCAGGTTCCCGCCGTGGCCCCATAACCGGCGTAGACCGAGGTCATCTCCTCGTTGTCCTCGAAGTACCCGGGGTCGACCAGGATCGGGGGAGGAGGGAGGTCCCCCATCGTGTTCGGCTCCAGCAAATCCTCCACCGAGCACCAATAGGGATCATCGAGCCGGTCGTAGAGGCCTGCGTACACCGCCTGGACCTCCACCTGAGACGTGGTGGATCCGGCGGTGAAGGTGAACACGTCGCCGGGGGCGACGCCCATGTGCCCGGCCAGCACATCATCGACGTATGCCCCGGGCCCGTGTTCCCCGGCGACCAGCTCGATGTGATCCCGGAAGAAGTCCCGAGCCAGGAATCTGCCGGTGAGCGGGGGAGTCTGATCGCCGGTCGCGAGGCTGACCACGGTGCCGCGGAGAATGACCTCCGGCTCGCCCAGGGCGGGATGGCCGGTCGACTGCCTGCGTAGGACCTGTCGGTTCTGTTCGATCAGGTCCCCCATCGACTCGGGTGGGCTCAGCGGATCGCTTCCGAACAGTGTGGTTGTCCCGGCAATCGAAGCCGGGCAGCGACCATCGAGCTCCCTGAACAGGGCCGCGCTCGACGAGGAGGAGAGGAACAGGGGGGTGAGGGCGGCGACCACCGAGAGGATCAGGGCCGTTCCGCTCACCGAGAACAACACCGCCGGCCGTCGCAGGAGGAGGCCGGGGGCTCGCCGGAACGGTGGTGTCGTCAGCAACCGGCGTCACCGCACGGGGGATCGGTGCGCAGGGCGTCAACATTGGAAGGAGCGGCCACGGAGCCCGAGATGCTAGGAGCGGTAGGATCCGGATCGATGGTCAAACTGGCCGCCTTGGCCTTCTTCGCGGTCGAGCTGGGCGCAGGGTTCGGCGCGGCCACCGCAACTGTCGTCTCCACCACCGATGAATCCATGGTCGTCGACTTTCATGTCGAGGTGGAAGCGTCTGCCGACTCGGTGGTCCTGCATCTGACGCTTGCCGGCGAGGACCCGATCAGGGTGCCCATGGTCGAGCGCGATGACGAGTCGTTTGGAGTGACCACCGAGGTGAAGGCGGCGAACTACCGGGTGGTGTTCGAGGCGCTGGGTGATCCGGGCGCCCAGTCGAGCCCGGTCTCGCTCATCGAGCTCGGTGCCGAACTGCCTGGAGGTTCGGATTCCCCGGACACCACCGAGAGCGAGGAGCGCAGCCCGGGCACCCAGCGATGGCTCTGGCTCGGTGTGGCCTTGGGGGCGGCGTCGCTCTCCGCGCTGGCGTTCTGGGTGCTGGGCGATCGCGACGAACCCGACGACGTCGAGGTGATCGACCTGGACGCCGGCGACTCCGACCCCGACTCCGATGAGGAGACGCCATCAACTTGAGTGGCGGGCCCTGCCATGACCGACTGCGCGGGCTAGTGCTCGTCCCTGCTCGGGGCAGGCCCGACTCGGGCGGGGAGGGGCGGGAAGATGCGGATGGTCACCATCAGGCTTCACCCGGCGACGAGGCGATGTCCGACGCCTGATCACCGGCCCTGGCCGCCTCGATCTTTGCGCTGTTGAGCCGGGGGAGCGCATAGAAGAAGAGTGCAGCCTGGACCAGGGCGGCGAAGACGAAGGGAGCTCGGAGCGCCGACTCCCGGCCGAGCAGAGGCTCGGCTCCCGCCACGACCAGCCCGCCGAGGAGCGACCCGACCGGGATCATCCCCCAACCGAAGAACCGGTACACCGAATTGGCCCGGCCCAGCACGCGGTCGGGGATGAGCGCCTGGCGCAGGGACACCGTGATGACGTTCCACAGCCCGACGAAGAAGCTGCTGATGGCGAACATCGACCAGACCACCCAGAACGACGAGGTGATACCTGTGACGAACAGGGTGGCTGCGAACACGAAGATCGAGGTGAACAGCGATGCTCCCTGGCCGATGCGTTTGGACAATCTCGCCGCGGCCAGCGATCCGACCACGCCGCCCGCTGCTCCGGCGGTGAGCAGGGCCCCGAAGACGGCGGCGTCGAGTCGGAGGATCTCCTGGACGAAGAGGACGTAGGTGGCCGTGGCCAGGCTGGCCATCCCGTTCATCACCCCGAGAGAGATGGCCATCGGCCGGAACAAGTCGTGACCCCAGAGCCAGCGGACCCCCTCCTTCAACTCGGCCATGAACGAGTGAGGCGCGGCGTCCACATCGTCGAGGACGGGGCGGAACCGACCGGCGATGGTGAGGATCAACGCTGCTGAGGCGGCGAAGGTGGCCGCGTCCACGAAGAAGGGAAGTGAGAAGGCGACCGCGAGGAGTAGCCCTCCTGCCGGAGGGCCGGCGAAGGAGTTCATCACCAACTCCGCTCCCCACAGCCGCCCGTTTGCCCGCTCCAGGTTCTCGGTCTCGACGATCGAGGGCATCAGGGTCTGCGCCGCGTTGTCCCGGAACACCTCGGCGGTGCCCAGGAGCAGGGCGGCGACATAGACCGCAGCCAGTAGCAGGCCGGCGTCCGGCGGGGGAAAGGCAGAGCCTGCCGCGATCTCGTCCGGTGAGGAAAGGTTCCCTTGAAAAGAGAACACGACCAGGGCAACGCCGAAGGTGGCGATGAAACGCATGCCGTCCATCACCACCACCAGACGCTTCCGGTCGACCCGGTCCGTGATGACACCGGCCGGGAGGCTGAACAGGAGCCAGGGGAGACGGGTGGCGACGGTGACCAGAGCGATGTGCACCGGGTTCCGGGTCACGGCCGAGGCCAGCCAGGGATAGGCAACGGTGGCCACCCCGTCCCCGAAATTGGAGATGACCGAGGCAAGCCACAGCCTCCAGTAGCCGGCCCCGAGCGGCCGGCTCATCCCGTCTCCTCGAGGTCGGGCAGATGGGGACGGTCGGTGGGGTAGAAGGCGGCGAGCATCGCATAGGTCGTCTCACCTCCACGCGGGTCGGAGGCGAACTCCTGAGTCAGCTCACCGAGACGGAGCACCCACTCGGCGGCTCGCTCATCCGGGATACGGGCGTAGCGCAAGGTGCTCATGATCGGCTCGTGGTCCCCGGCGACTCGATCGGAGGCCCTGGCGAACTCCGCTGCGGCCATGTCGAGGAAGAAGTCGGGAGCGATCCCCAGGTCGAGCTCGGCCCTGGAGGTGAGGAGGAAGGTACGGGCGGTCCTCCCGTAGTACTTGGCTTGGATCGCCCTCACCTTCTTGGTCCTCACCACACGGATGAGACCGGCCGCCTCGAGCACCCCGACGTGATGGCCGATCGTCCCCTTGGGGATTCCCAGCGTCCTGGCCAGCTCGGTGATCGTGGCCGCACGCTCCAGGAGGAGATGGGCGATCTGACGTCTGGTCTCTTCGAAAAGGGCGCGGAATTGCTCGGTTGTCTCCAGGGTGAGCGTCTCGTCGAGCTGGTAGTCCGGGGCACTACGGTCGGCCATTCCCGTATAGTCGGGATCAGCCGACCATTTGTCAAGCGCGGTTGCCGATCTGCGAACATGAACCCGATGATCCGCGACGCCGTGCTCGCCGACGCCGCCAATCTGGCTCAGGTTCACGTTGCCAGCTGGCAGGAGGCCTACCGCGGGCTCATCGACCAGTCCTATCTCGACTCGCTGGACGAGACGGGGAGGGCCGAGACGTGGGATCGGATCCTCCGACAGGGGAGAGTTCGGGTCCTGGTCGCCGAAGCGGACGACCGCATCGTCGGATTCTGCACCGTGGGCAGCTCAGCCGACGAGGGATGGGGCGAGGTCTTTTCTATCTACCTCTCTCCCGGGCACTGGAGCCGGGGACTCGGGCGCGATCTGCTCGTCTCCGGGGAACAGGCCCTTGCCGAGTCCGGCGAAGAGCGTGCCCTGCTCTGGGTTCTCGACACCAATCGCAGGGCCCGGGATTTCTACGAGAGGCAGGGCTGGGTATTGGGCAAGCCGATCCGCATCGAGAAGTTCGGAGACCACGATGTCACCGAGGTTCGCTACGAGAAGTCTCTAGCCCGGCTTTGACCAGTTCGATGTCCCCGGGCCCGGTCACCTTGATGTTGCCCGCCTCGCCGGGCACCGCCTCGATGGTGAGGCTGCCGAACCGCTGGGCGATCTCGGCGGTGTCCTGCGCCTCGTAACCCATCTTCGCCGCCGCGACGTAGGCGGCCAGCAGCTGTTCACCACGGAACACCTGCGGTGTCTGGGCGACCACCGCCCGAGCCACCGGAGTCAGGTCGGACTTCCGGACCAGAGGCAGCGCCGGGTCGACCACCGGGACCGCCCCCCCGGCCCGGGCCGCGGTCTCGAAGAGGACGTCGATCAGGGCGCCCGAGACCAGGGGCCGGGCCCCGTCGTGGATGCCGATCAGGCCGGCCGGGTCACCGATCGCGGCCAGCCCCGCCATCTCGCTGGCGGTCCTGCTCGGGCCACCCGGGACCAGGGCGACGCCGAGGTCGAGTCGGGCCAGGGCGGGAACCTGATCCTCCCGACAGACCAGGATGCAGCGATCGACATGGTCCCTGACCGCGAAGACGGTGTGTGCGACCAGGGGGAGGCCCGCCACCTCGGTCATCAGCTTGTCGCCGCCGAACCGGACACTGCTCCCGGCGGCGACCACGACCATGACTCGCCCGATCATGGTCCGAGGGTACTTTTGTCGTCGTGATCAGCTCACCGCAGCTGCGGAAACTCCTCGACACCGGCCCCGGGCCGATCCTGGTCGACGCGGCGGGCTCCTCTCTGCCGATGGAAGGGCTCGCCGAGGACGCATCCCCGCCGGCTCTGCTGGTGACGGCGGTCACCGAGGCGGTCAAGGAGGTCGAGGACGGGACAGTCGTCAGATACCTCAACCGTGATGCGATGTGGGCCGTGCAGGGCTTCCTGCTCTCCCGCGAGATCGTCTCCGCTCTTCCCGACGGGATCGACTCGGCCGCGGCCCTGATCGAGGCGGTGAGCCGGGCCGGTCTCCGCTGGAGCGCCATCCTCCCGAGTCCGCCCGCCCCACTCGAGTGAGGCCGCGCTAGACCTCGGACAGACCCCTTGTAGTGCCCGGCCCGGACGGATACGTTCGATGCCATGGTGGGGATGGGGAGATCTCCCGGTCGGTTGGGGGTGCTCGCGGTCACCTCGGTCGACCCGGTGCTGTCGCTGGTCTCGGCGCTGGGTCTCGGACAGACGGCGGGGAGCGCGTTGGTGGTCGATCTGTGCCGTGATCTCTGTCTGCGCACCTCCAGGACTCTGTCCGACCTGGTGGTCGATGGACCGTCACTCGCCGAGCTGAGCCCGGGTCGGTCCGGCGTCGCCCTCATCGGCTCAGGCCCGATCACCGTCGAGGACACCAGACCCGTGATCGAGGCGCTTGCCGTGAACTGGCCTGCGATCGTGGTTCGTTGCCGGCCGGGGCAATGGCACGGCCCTTCCGTCCCGGTTCGACCCCTGTTGCCTGGATTCCTCGAGCCCATCGAGCGGAGCCCGGCGGTCTGGCAGCCCTTCGCGTCGGGTGCCCGGCCCCCGGGACCGGGACCGGTTCTGCCCCGGCTTCGGGCCGGGCTGGTGCGGCGGATGCTCTCGGGAAGGGCGGCCGGCCGGTCCGGGTGGGTCCGGGCCTGGGAGCAGGTCTGGGGGATGCCATGGGCGTGATCGATCGCGTCATCGGCGAGATCGCGGCAGGGCAGGTGCCGCTGCGCCGATCCGAGGTGACCGCCGAGGCCGAGCGTCTGCTTGCCCTGGCCTCCCCGCGCCATGCCCAGCGATGGGCCGGGTCGGTCGCCGATCGGGTCCTCGGTCTCGGCCCTCTCGAGCCGTTGCTCGACGACCCGACCATCACCGACATACTGGTCAACGGTCCCGACGAGGTCTGGATCGACCGGGGCGGGGTACTGACCCGTGTCGAGGCGAGGTTCGCCGACGAGGTCGACATCTACGCGGTCGTGGAGCGGGTGATCGCCCCGCTCGGGCTCAGGGTCGACCGGTCTTCGCCGATGGTCGACGGGCGGCTCGGCGACGGGAGCCGCATCCATGTGGTGGTTCCTCCTGCCGCCGTCGATCACCCGATCATCGCCATCCGCCGTTTCACCCAGGCCGTGGCCTCACTGGACGAGCTGGTTGCCGCGGGCACCGCCACCAGGAGCCAGGTCGAGCTGCTCTCCCGTGCCGTCGAGGAGCGACGGACCGTGCTGGTCTCCGGCGGCACCGGCACCGGCAAGACCACACTTCTCAACCTCCTCGCCGGGCTGATCCCTCCCGAGGAGCGGGTCGTCACCATCGAAGACGCCGCCGAGCTCCGCATCCCGGGCCACCGGGTGCGTCTCGAGGCCCACCCCGCCAACCCCGAAGGGGTCGGCGAGGTCACGATTCGTCAGCTCCTCCGCTCTGCCCTTCGTCTCCGCCCCGATCGACTCATTGTCGGCGAGGTGCGGGGCAAGGAGGCCCTCGACCTGATCTGGGCGCTGAACACGGGGCACCGGGGCTCTCTCTCCACGATCCATGCCAACACCCCGCAGGAGGCCTTGTGGAGGCTGGAGACCCTCGCTCTCTCCGCCGGCGACACCGCCGAGCTGGCGGTGCGACGCCAGCTTCTCGCCGCCGTCGATCTCGTGGTCCAACTGGAGAGGAGCAACGGATCCAGGGTCATCTCCGAGATCGCTCCGGTCGGGCCCGATGGCATCGAGGACAAGCCGTGACCTGGGCGCTGGTCGCCTCGGGTGTGGCGTTCGGCGTCGACTGGCGGCGGCTTTCCGTCCTGATCGTTGCCCTGGTCGCCCCATTGCCCGCCGCCGTCCTCATCGCCGTTCATTGGTGGCGAGCCCGGCCGGGTCTCTCTTTGCGGGCGGCTCGTTTCTGCGAGGCGGTGTCGGGCGAGCTCCGGGCGGGCGCATCGCTGCGCGGCGGTCTGGAGAAGGCGGCGCTGTCTGTCGATGCCGACGAGCTGGCTCGAGCCTGCTCGGACGGGGCTGCGTTGGAGGAGCTTGCCTCGGTTGCGGGCTCCGAGTTCGCAGAGATCGGGCCCGAGCTGGCCGCCCTCCTTGCTCGCGCCGATGGTGTCGGGGTCTCGCCGGCTGCGCTCTTCGACGAGATCGGCGACCTGGCGCTGGCTCAGGTCGAAGTGGCCCACGAAGTGTCGGTCGCCTCGGCTCCGGCCCGGGCCACCGGGGCGGTGCTCCTGCTCTTCCCGCTTCTGGTGGTGGGGTGGGCACTGACCCGCGGCGATCTCGAGCCCTACCTTCGCCACCCGGCACAGAGAGCGGCAGTCCTCATCGGGCTTGCGATGGTCGTCGCCGGTCTCTTCGCCTCGGTCCTGATCCTGAGGAAGGCGCGTTGAGTCGAGTCATCGTTGCTTCTGTCGGTCTCGCCGTCGCCGGTCTGCCCGGAGCCATGCTCGCACTGGCCCTCCACGTCACTCTGCGGCTTCGTCGTCGGCTTCGAGGTGGGACCCGGGGTCTCAGACCGCTGCTCATAGTGCTCCTGGTCGAACTGCGCTCGGGACGCTCGGTCCTGGGTGCCCTGCAGACCGCGGCTGGTGTCTTTCCCCGGGATCGTGACCTGGTGCTGGCGGCCAGAGTCGCCACCATCTCCGGTCTGACCCGGTCGGTCGCGGTGGTCACCGGGGAGATGAGGGGGGTGATGGCCCAGCTGGCCCGAGCTCAGCGCTCGGGCGCCGGCCTGGGCGACACCGTCCGATCGATGATCGAGTCCGACATCGCCGCCGAAAAGGCGAAGCGGGTGGCCAGATCCCGCTCATTGCCGGTGCGGCTCATGATCCCGATGACCCTCCTGGTCCTCCCCGGCCTGATCCTGCTCCTCTACGCCCCGTCGATGCTGAGGCTGTTCGAACAGCTCTCGGGGTCTTTGCAATGAGATCCGCACTTCTCCCCGCACCGGTCGGCAACCGGAGAAGAAGGAGAGAGAATGACTCGGATAATCGCCTGGCTCGTCACTCGCGAGGACCGCGGGCAGGGAACGGTCGAGTACTTCCTGGTGATCCTCGCCGCCACGGCACTGGCCGTCATCGCCTTGAGATGGCTGCAGTCGGGCAGCGGCAGCGGGCTGCTCGGCAGTCTGTTCGGGAAGGTGATCGACTGGGTGGCGGGTCGGTTCTGAGAGACGAACGGGGATCGCTGACGGTGGAGTTCTTCCTCGTCTTGCCGCTCGTGATCCTGGTGGTGGCCGCCTCACTGCAGCTCATCAACGTCGCCAGGGTCAGGATCGAGCTGCAGGGAGCAGTCAGAGACGGGGCACGCGTTGCAGCCACCACCCCGGACCCGTCCCGGGCGGTCGATGCGGTGATTGCATCGCTTGCCCCGGGGATGCGGGACAGTGCCCGGGTGTCGGTGGAGCGCCCGGCGAGGGTGGGGGCGTTCGCCACCGTCACGGTCTCCATGCGTCACACCCTGGGACCGCCCTTCCCGCAGAGTCTCGGAGTCCAGCTGTCGGCCACCGCCACGATGCGCACCGAGCGGTGACCGGACAGCGCGGCGCAGCCACGGTCCTGGTGATCGGTCTGTGTGGGCTGATCGCCACGGTGGGGGTGGCCAGTGCGGCCCTCGGCGTCCTTTTCGACGCCCGGGAGAGGGCAGCCACCGCCGCCGAGGCGGCCGCCCTCGCCGCCGCGGTGGCGACCTACCCGCCGGCCGGCTCGGCCGGCCCGGTCGAGCTTGCTGCCGAGCTCGCCGCCCGAAACGGTGCCCGGCTGGTGACCTGCGGGTGTCGGGTCGACGGGTCACTCCGGCCCCGGATCGCGGTGGTCACCGTGGCTCTGACCGCCGAGGTGCCGCTCTTCGGCGAAGTCCTGGTGGGGAAGACCGCTCGCGCCGAGTTCGAGCCGAGGGCCTGGCTGGGCCGTTGACGGCGTCGGCGGTATGTTCCGTCACATGTCCCGAACCAGACAGCTGGTGACCGACTTCATCGAGAGCCTGGAGAGGCGTGACTGGGAGACGTGGTCCTCCCTTCTCGATCGAGACGTGGTCTACGAGATTCCCCAGACCAGGGAGAGGCTCCGGGGACGAGACCGGTACCTGCTCTTCAACCAGGAGTTTCCCGGGGATTGGCACCTCAGGTTGAGGGTTGCCATCGCCGACGACGAGCGCGGCGTCGCCTGGTTCGTCTGGGAGGTGGGCGACGCGGAACCGGCCGACGCCATGGCCTTCTTCACCTTTTCCGACGGTCTGATCACCTCGGTGACCGACTTCTGGCCGGAGCCCTACGACCCCCCACCGGGCCGGGAGCATCTGGTCGAACGGTGGTGAGCCCTTGGCCGGTCGTGTCACCAGAGCCACCCAGGCCCTCGATCGGGCCGGTGCCGACTATCGCCTCCATGTCTACCGGGTGGCGGAGAAGGTCGGCGATGGCTACGGGGAAGCGGTGGCCGACGCCATCGGGATGCCCCGCAATCGTGTCTTCAAGACTCTGGTCGCCCTGGTGGACGACGATCCTCTGCTGGCGGTGATCCCGGTCGATCGACGACTCTCCACCAAGAGAATGGCCTCGACCGCCGGCGGGAAGAGCTGCGCCCTCGCCTCACCGGAGACGGCCGAGAGAGTCACCGGCTATGTGACCGGCGGGATCAGCCCGTTCGGACTTCGTCGAGCCCTGAGGCTGGTCCTCGACGCGTCGGCATCGGAGTTCGAGACGATCGCGGTCTCGGGTGGACGACGCGGGATCCAGCTCGAGCTGTCACCTGAGACTGTCATCGCGGTCGCCGGCGGGACGCTCGCACCCATCGCCGAGGTCTGAGCCGGCAGATCTAGGCTCGCCCGATGTCGACCCGTCTCGAGGTGCTGCGAATGTTGGCCGAACTGGCCAAGCTCACCGCTCTCGACGAGGGAAGCCCACAAGCGTTCCGGGTGCGCGCCTACGAGAACGCGTTGCACGGCCTCGAGGGCTATCAGGGTGAGCTGATCGGACTGGGCAAGAAGGAGCTGACCGAGATCAAGGGGATCGGGGGATCGACGGCTGACAAGATCCTCGAGTTCATGGCCACCGGATCGGTTGCCAAGCTGTCTGCGCTCCGCGACAAGTACCCGCCCGCCTTCGTCGAGTTGACCAAGATCCCCGGTCTCGGCCCGAAAACCCTGAAGCTGATCCGGGCCGAGCTCGGGGTGGAGGACATCGAGGGGCTGCGCAAGGCCATCGCCGCCGAGCAGCTGAGAGAGCTGCCCGGCCTGGGCAAGACTTCCGAGGAGAAGATCGCCAAGGCGATCGAGCGTCTCGGGCTCCACGGCAAGGACCGCCGCACCCCGTTGGTCGAGGCTCTTCCCCTGGCCCGATCCCTGGCGGCCCGGATCACCGCGCTCGAGTCTGTCGAGGCCGCCGAGCCCTGCGGGTCGATTCGCCGTTTCTCCGAGACGGTGGGCGACATCGACATCGTGGTTGCGACCACCGACCCGATGTCGGTCTCCGAGCTCGTCGTCGGCCTTCCCGAGGTCAGCGAGGTGATCGGCTCCGGCGGGACCAAGACCTCGTTCGTGACCCGGGAGGGGATGCAGGTCGACGTGCGGTCGGTCTCGCCCGATCAACTCGGCTCTGCCCTCCTCTACTTCACCGGGTCCAAGGCACACAACATCGCACTCCGGCAACGCGCCCTGGACCGGGGATGGCTGTTGAGCGAGTACGGGCTGTTCGAGGGGGAGACGGTGGTCGCCTCGGAGACCGAGGAGGACGTCTACCGGGCCCTGGGCATGGAGCCGGTGCCGGCTCCGCTGCGCGAGGGGAGCGGTGAGGTGGAGGCCGCGGCCGGAGACGGCCTGCCCGATCTGGTCGAGCTGTCACAGATCCGGGGCGATCTCCACTACCACTCCGACCGTTCCGGGGACGGCAGGTCGACTCTGGAGGAGATGATCGAGGCCGCTCTGGCCAGAGGCTACGAATACGTGGCGTTCACCGACCACGGCGAGGACCTGGCGATCAACGGATCGCCCCGGGAGGTGATGCTGGAGCATCGGGACCGGATCCGGCTCCTCCAGGAGCGATACCCCGACATCCGCCTCCTGTTCGGGTGTGAGTTGAACATCGGTCCCG
This sequence comes from Acidimicrobiia bacterium, assembly GCA_036374915.1. Taxonomy (GTDB): domain Bacteria; phylum Actinomycetota; class Acidimicrobiia; order Spongiisociales; family ZC4RG35; genus JARDZU01. The sequence continues at coordinate 14,611 of DASUSU010000105.1, forward strand.
ACGGGGATCTCGACTACGACGCCGAGTTCAGACGTGAGTTCGACTACTGCGTCGCATCGATCCACTCCCATTTCGACCTGCCCCGGGATCAGCAGACGGCTCGCATCCTGAGAGCGCTCGGCGACTCCTCGGTCAACGCCATCGGCCATCTCAGCGGGCGCTATGTCGGACGCAGGCCGGGCGTCGAGCTCGACATCGACGTCGTCCTCGAGGCCCTCGCCGTCACCGGGGTCGCGCTGGAGATCAACGGGGCGCTCGACCGGCTCGACGCGTCGGCCGAGGTGGTCCGTCTTGCCATGGGCGGGGAGGTGGAATTCGTCATCGACACCGATTCGCATCACACCAGCGACCTGGTGCGGATGGGATACGGCGTCACCTATGCACAGCGTGGATGGGTGACCACCGATCGGGTGATCAACACCAAGCCCGTGTCCGACCTCGTCGAGTGGACGACCCGGAGACGGTGAGACCCGGGATAGGTGCGGGGAGACGGCCATCCGGGTCATCCCTCCCGGGTCAATGCTTCATCGTGGTTCATCCCTGTCCCGGCGATCCTTG
>DASUSU010000106.1:0-16264 GCA_036374915.1 Acidimicrobiia bacterium
GCCTGCGGGACGAGGTGGATCTGGAGACGCTACGGGCTGACCTCGCGGGCGTGGTGCGGGAGACATTGCAGCCGGCCTCCGTCTCGCTCTGGCTGCGGAACGACAACCAGGACGAGTGAGCTGTGGGTGCGAAGCCTCGACTCGAGTTTGGCTTGTTGGGGCAATGAGCCGAGCGGTGTCCAGTCTGCAGCCGGCATCGCGAGTCCGACACCGAGGCCGCCGAGCTCGACGCCGCTCGTCTTCGTAGCGATTGCGTAACACCGCCAAGACATGATCGCTTGTGAGGAGGTACTGCCCGTGCGCTCGACCGAACCGACAAATCCGGGGTCAATCCTGAGAACGCGAGGAGCGGGGTTGGAAGACCAGATTGCGCCCGCCGCATACCGCGAGCATCAGTTGGGTGGCCTGGTTCGTGGGGCAGGAATGGCCTTGGCGGTAGGTGGCCTGCTCTTTGTCGCGGCGACGGTGCTGCATCCTTCGCAAGAGACACCGACCACGATCCTCGAGACAGAGCCGAGGCTGGTTGGTTCTCATGCTGTGTACATCGTCGCGTATGTGCTGATCCTCTTCGGTCTCCCGGCTGTCTACGCGATGAAACCGGAGGACTTGGGACGGTCGGGACTCATCGGATTCTTGACGACCTTCACCGGAACCGCATTGCTGGCCATCTCTAGCCAGTTCGGATTCATCGCCCCCGTTCTGGCCCAGGATGCGCCCAGGACTCTCGACCAGATTCCCCTCTATGAGCCGGTTGTCGTCTTCAACGGGATCGCTGCGGTGAGCTTCATGGCCGGCTTTGTGATGTTGGGTTCCGCCCTGACCACTTCGAGGGTATTCCCTCGACTGTCGGGCATCCTCATTGCGGTCGGTGCGCCGCTCCATCTGGTCGGGTTCGGGATCGCGCAGCTAGTATCACCCCCACTCTGGTTCGTGGCGGTTCTAGGAAGCGTGGCCCTTGGATCGGGTCTGGCCTGGTGTGGCTACTCGATGTGGGCAGAAAAGGACTCTCCGCCACCTTCACAAGACGCTTGAGGCGATAGACAGCGAGTCAGCGCGGTTGACGTCCGGTCGGCCCCCCTCCCGGTCAGAGCGGCTCGACCCTCGTGCGCATCAGACAGTGGTTCTTGCCCTTGGGTCGCACGTACTCGAAGCCGGCCCGTTCGAAGAGGTCCCGGGTGCCGTTGTACAGGAACGAGGCGTTGGCCTTGTTTCCCTCGGTGTCGTACGGGTACGCCTCCACCACGCCACCACCCGCCTCCGCGATCAGGTCCAGGGCGCCGCGTAGGGCGACCGCGGACACCCCGTCGCGCCGGTAATCCCGGTCGACGAAGAAGCAGGTGAGCCGGTAGTCGGGGAGTTCGACCAGCAAGGCGTCGTACTCCTTGCGGTGAGAGATGTTGGGCAGTTCCTCCGGGGTGCCGTACTGGCACCATCCCACCGCCCGATCGTCGTCGAAGACCAGTGCGGCGTGGGCCTGACTCTCGTCGACAAGACGCTGTTTCAGGGCGCGGTTGCCATCGAGACTCTGTCCCCTTTCGGGGAACTTCGGGTGATAAGTGAGGCACCAGCAACCACCCCAGACACCGTTGTGCCGCTCGACCAGTCGGGCAAAGGCGTCCCAGGTGTCGGGGCGGAGCGCTTTGACCGTGTACTCGGCCATCCCGGGCAGCGTAGACCCGATAGCGGACTCCACGGGTCCGGGATGTCGCAGCTTGCAATCCCATGAAAGTACGCCGTGCTCCCCTTTTCGGCATCGGGAAGCCGGACGAGCAGCTGTCAGCTCTGTGGGCGAAACGCAACCATGGGCAGCGACGCCAAGAGGTTCACAGGATCCGAATCCGAGTCCTTTGGAACCGCCGCACCGATCGCCGGTAGCACCCTTGGTACCAGCCTCGTTTCCCATCGATGGCGGCGCGAGAACTCGATGGCGGCTGCTCTCGCCTCTTCAGCAGTGAGAAAGCGCTGCTCGGGGACGTAGTCCATCCGGCCCGTTTGGACCCTGAGGGCAGGTTGGGCCCGAAGATTCCGATACCAGTCCGCCCCGCTGCCGTAGGCGGAAACCACCACGCTCTCCTTGCTGTCAGGATCGAAGAGCAGCACCTCGAGCACTGTCTCCCGGAGCTTTCCGGACTTCCGTCCCCGATGGGTCAGAGCGAGGATGCGCTTGCCCAGCATCCAGCCGAGACCCATCCGATACAAGACCGCCGGAGCGGCGAATACGACCATTAGGAGCCGAGAAGGCCGACTCATGGGCAACAAGGCTAGAGGTGGCACCCATGGTGGCCAAGGCTCCGCGGCAGGCACCAGATGCGCACCACTTGAGACACACGCGTGTCGAGACGACCGTCCTAAGGCTGGAGTAGATAGAAGGCCGAAAACCGGTTGGAGATGCCGTCGAGCGACTGGAAGGAAGTGAACCCGGCTTCGCCGGCAAGCTCTTCTGCTCGCTCCCTGCCCCAGGCCGATCCGAGACCGGCGCCGCCCGCGGCCAGTGACTGGGTCATGCAGTGCAGGGCGGAGATCCCGTAGAGCATCGCACCATGCGGGCTCAGGTTCTCCTTCAGATCGGAGCTGGCGTTGGGCTCCATCATCAGAAAGAGGCCGTCGGCGGCCAAGGCAGCACGAATACGACGCAACCCGGCCAGAGGGTCGGCCAGGTCGTGGATCACATCGAAGCTGGTGATCAGGTCGAAGGGAGGGTCGGTCGGGATCTGCTCGACGGGTTGCTCCAGAAAAGCGACGTTTGCGATTCCGGCGGCCCGGTTCCTCGCCTCGGCGATGCCATGGGCGGACACGTCGAAGCCCACCACCTCGCAGTTTGGGTAAGCCGAGGCGATGAGGATGGGCACCGTCCCCGAACCGCAGCCCACGTCGGCGACACGGATCCCCTCCTCGAGACGAGGGACCAGACCGGGAACGCCGGGCAGCCATCTGGTGAGCAGAAAGGTGCGCTGGGATGGGGAATTGCCCCGATCGATGCCGCGCACCATGCGATCGCCGAAGTCCTCGAAGGGGACCCCTCCGCCATGCACGGTGGCATCGGCCACCCCGTCGACATGGGCGAGGAGGGTGGGGAGCATGTCGAAGAAGCCGCCCATGAAATAGGGGCTGGTCTCGTCGGCGATGAACAGGGCGTGCTCGGCTGGGAGCTCGAACCTCCCCGATTCCGGGTCGTAGTCGACCACCCCGGCCGCGGCGAGGCCGGACAGGATCTCGGTCACATAACGGGTCTCGAGGCCCGCCCCGGTGGCGACCTCCTCGGCGGTCGCGCCGCCGCTCTCGCCGAGATACCGGGCCAGCCCGGTCCGGTCGGCCACGGCGAGGAGGCCGATCGTGGTCGCACCCGCGGCAAGATCGACGAACCGGTCGAGGAAGGCCTCGATCCTGGACCGGTCCACCGCTCAGGCGCCGATCTTGGTGACCATCGCCCAGACCACGACGAAGAGGATGGCCAGGTCCCAAGCGGACGCGAACTGCCAGGACCTGACTGCAGGCTCGATCCCGGAGCCGGTGGTGGCCGCCTCGGTGAGCCCCGCGTTCGCCTTCTTCCCGACCAGGGACTGGACGACGCCGGAGGCGATGAATGCCCCCAGTCCGATCAGGACGAAGCCGTCGGTCCAGCCGAATGCGCCCGAGGTGAGGACCAGGGCGACCCCGGAGACGAGTACCAACCCCGAGGTGATGCCGAAGTACATCCTGGCCCGCTTCTCCAACTCCTTCAGCGCATCTCCTCCGGCGGGAGGCCCGATCCGGGCGACCTGGGCGTAGGCCTGAAAGCCGTAGAGACCACCACCCAACCACCCGGCCGCACCGATGATGTGGAGGAAAAGCAGGAAATTGCGCACGCAGGTCCTTTCTGAATCAGCGGCCGAAGCTAGCTGCCTGACTGGCGACGACCACGCCGTCTTTCACCGTCTTCCACACCAGGTTGGTACCGGGGCGGTAGGGGATATGGGCCGACGACGGGGCGTCGAGGACGACGAGATCCCCGGCCGAGCCCGGGGCGATGATTCCGTGATCGTCGAGGCCGAGCGAAAGGGCGCCGCCGCGGGTGGCGGCGAAGAGGGCCTGCCCGGTGGTTAGACCCATCTGGACCACCGCCAGGCTGATCACCAGCCCCATCGACTCGAAGTAGGAGGTCCCGGGATTGCAGTCGGTGGCCAGGGCGACCACCACGTCTCGATCGAGCAGCATCGGCCCCGGAGCTTGCGACGAGCGAAGGGTGTAGGAGGCGCCCGGCACCAGCACCGCCACCACTCCCGCCCGGGCCAGGGAGTCGGCGTCCGCTTCGTTGGCATGGTCGAGATGGTCGGCGCTGACCGCTCCGATCTCGGCGGCCAGAGAGGCGCCGCCGGAACGGGTCAGCTGGTCGGCGTGGACCCGGGCGGCCAGACCGTGCCTCTTCGCCGCGGCGAAGATGCGACGGGCCTCTTCGACCGAGAAGGCGCCTTCCTCGACGAAGACATCGCAGAAGTCGGCCAGGTGAGCAACGGCGGGCAGCATCTCCTCGATGACCAGGTCGACGTATCCGGCCCGGTCGCCGGAGTACTCCGGAGGCAGGGCATGGGCGCCGAGAAAGGTGGTCTTCACGGTCACCGGCAACTCCTCCCCGATCCTCTTCGCCACCCGGAGCAGGAGCACCTCTGTTGCGGTGTCGAGCCCGTATCCGGACTTGATCTCCACCGTTGTCGTGCCTGCGGCGATCATCGTTCGCATCCGTCGCGCCGCGGTCTCGAAGAGCTGTTCCTCGGTGGCGGTTCGGGTGGCCCGAACCGTGGAGAGGATTCCTCCGCCCGAGGCGGCGATCTCCTGGTAGCCGACGCCGCTCATCTTCAGGGCGAACTCATCGGCCCGATCGCCGCCAAAGACGAGATGGGTATGGGCGTCGACGAACCCGGGGATGACCGCCCGCCCCTGACAATCGATGTGGTTCGCACCGCGCTGCGGCGGGGCGTTCATTTCCGGACCGGCGAAGACCACCCTTCCATTCGTGACCCTCACCGCTGCCTGGGGTATGGGAAGGCCGATGTTGGTGGTCAGCTCGCCGATCCCGGTGAGGAGCAGATCGCTCACATGCCCGCCGCGTCGGCCAACGATCCGTCTTCGATGAGAGCGGTCACCTTCTCGATCTCGTCGCTGAGCGACCGGTCCTGATCGAGGGAGGGGACATGCTCCCGGATCAGCTCGACGACGGTGGCGACGCCGGTCCCGGGGCGCAGAGGCAGGCGATACTCGATCCCCTGGGTGGCGCACAGGATCTCGATGGCGACGACCCTACGGGCGTTGTCGATGACCTGGGCGAGCTTCTTTCCCGCCCCCCAGCCCATCGAGACGTGGTCCTCCTGGTTCCCCGAGGTGGGGATGGTGTCCACCGAAGCCGGGTGGGCCAGCACCTTGTTCTCGGCGACCAGGGCCGCCTGGACGTATTGGGTGATCATGTACCCCGATTGGACTCCGGGATCCCGGGCCAGGAAGGCGGGAAGACCTCGGGATCGGGCCGGGTCGAGGAGCCGGTCGGTCCGCCGCTCCGAGATCGACCCCAGCTCGGAGACGGCGATAGCGGCGAAGTCGAGGACGAACGCAAGCGCCTGACCGTGGAAGTTCCCCGCCGAGACCACCTCGCCTGTCTCCGGGAAGACGATGGGGTTGTCCACGACCGACGCCATCTCCCGGGTCAGCACGTCCTCCATGTGGTCGAGAGTGTCGGCCACCGCCCCATGGACCTGTGGGGCGCAACGGAGCGAATAGGCGTCCTGGACCGCGTGATCGAAGTCGTCCTGATGGCTGGCGCCGATCTCGCTGCCTTCGATCAGGGCGGCGATTCGCCGGGCCGAGGCGATCTGGCCCGGGTGCGGGCGGAGATGGTGGATGTCCGCCCGGAAGGGGCGGGCGCTGCCCATCATCGCCTCGATGGTCATGGCGCAGGCCACGTCGCAGGCGAGGAGAAGCTGACGTGCCTGGTGCAGGCCCAGGGCCCCCATCGCCGTCATTCCCTCGGTCCCGTTGAGCAGGGAGAGACCCTCCTTGGCCTGGAGAGAGAGCGGCTCCAGATCGGTCTCCGAGGCAGGGACCACCTTCCCGCCGACCGTGACCTTGCCTTCGCCGATCATCGGCAGCGCCATGTGGGCAAAAGGGGCCAGGTCGCCCGAGGCTCCTACCGAGCCTTGGGAGGGGATCACCGGGAGGATGTCCCGGTCGAGCATGTCCAGGAGACGCTCCACGATCAGCGGGCGCACTCCGGAGTGGCCCTGGGCCAGCGATCGGGCCCTGAGCAGGAGGATGGCCCGGACCAGCTCGTCGGGCAGGGGGTCGCCCACCCCGGAGGCGTGAGAGCGGATCAGGTTGTACTGGAGCGACTGCGCCTCTTCTCGTCCGATGTGGGTCGAGGCCAGGGCGCCGAAGCCGGTGGTGATTCCGTAGACGACGTCGCCCGAGTCGACCGCGGCGTCGACCACGGCACGCGCCGGCTCCATCCGCTCGGCCAGACCCGGGCCCGGGATCGCCCGTGCCCGCCGCTGGGCCACCTCGACCACCTGCCCCGGGGTGAGCGGGCCGCCGTCGACGATGATGTCGGTCACGTCGGCCACGGTACCGAGTCGATTCCGGGGAAGGAGCGACGGGGCGATACCGTTCAGCTCAGATGATGACCGACCTCACCCCACTTCTCTCCGAGCCGGGCGCCTCCGTCGCTGTGATCGGCGCCACCGATCGTCCCGGCAAGTACGGGGGGATCATCTACCGCGACCTGAAGCGGAAGGGGTTCAAGGTGTACGCGGTCAACCCCTATCGGGAGACCGTCGACGGGGACCCCTGCTGGAAGTCGGTCAAGGACCTGCCGGAGACTCCGACCATCGCCGATTTCGTGATCCCGGCCCGACGCGGTCTCGATGTCCTCGACGAGTGCGAGGAAGCCGGGATCCTCAACATCTGGATCCAGCCCGGAGCCGAGTCGCCCGAGCTGATCGAGAAGCTGGAAGCCGGGCCTTTCACCTGGCTGGCCCACGCCTGCATCATGGTGCGGGCCAGCGTGGCCCGCTGAGGGTCACAGCCTCCCGCTGAACAGTTCCCGGGCGATGATGTTGCGCTGGATCTCGGAGGTTCCCTCGTAGATGCGGGGAGCGCGCACCTCCAGGTAGAGATGAGCCAGAGTCGAGTCGGCCTCGAGGCCTCTCGCCCCCAGCACCTGGATCGCGGTGTCGACCGCACGTTGTGCCGTCTCGGTGGCATGCAGCTTGGCCATGGCCGCCTTGCCGGTGAGCCCCTGGGTGTCACCCTCGTCGTGGGCCGCCGCCGCCGAGTAGACCAGGTGCTCGGCGGCCTCGATGTCGAGACGGACGTCGGCCAGCTGGTGGGACACCCCCTGGAAGTCGGAGATCGGTGCGCCGAATGCGGTGCGGGTGGTGGCGTGCCCGGTGGCGATCCGCAGGGCCGCTTCCGCCATCCCCAGGGCGAAGGCACCGACGCTCGGCCTGAACAGGTCCAGGGTCTGCATGGCGACCCGGAACCCGTGGTCGACCTCCCCGAGCACGTTCCCGGAAGGGACGAAGACCCCGTCGAGATGGACCCGGCCCAGGGGATGAGGCGAGATCATCTCGATCGGCTCGCCGCTGAGGCCTTCGAGGTCGGAGGTGACCACGAAGGCGGTCACTCCACGTGCGCCGGCGCCCTCGGTGGTTCGGGCAAACAGGGTGTAGACGTCGGCGTCGGGCGCGTTGGAGATGTATGCCTTCTCGCCGCTGATCCTGAACCCGTCGCCGTCTCTCTCGGCGAAGGTGGACAGTGCGGCCGCGTCCGACCCGGCCCCGGGCTCGGTGAGGGCAAATGCGGCGACGGTCTCACCGGCTCGGATGCCGGGCATCACCTGGTCGCGGAGCCGGGGCGAGGCGTGGATGTGGATCGGGATCGCACCGAGCCCCTGGACCGCGAACGCGGTCTCCGCCTCGGTGCACACCCGGGCCAATCCGTGTCTGATCTGGCATAGATCGGTTGCGGTGACCCCGCTCTCGGCGAAGAGCCGATCGAACAGGCCCCGGCCGGCTAGCTCCAGCACCAGCTCGCGGTTGACCCGGCCCGGCTCCCCCCTCTCGGCGACCTCGATCAGGGCGTGGCCGGTTCGCTCGCACTCTTCGACCAGGGACCGGATCATGGCCGAAACCTACCGCCGGCCCCATGAACCCTGCGATTTTCCCGTCGCCCTTGTCGTCTCGCTGACATAATCGCGCCACCAACGAGAGAGGGGTTCTGAGATGGGCGCAATGCCCGCTGGTGTGCGCAACCTGTTCCGTGCCGCATTGGTGATCTTCGTCATCACCGTGGTCATCGGGATCCTCAACGGGACCGACGTGTGGGAGGTCCCCCAGAACACGCTCCTCACCCACGTCCACGCCGGGACCCTGGGTTGGATCACGCTCTCCATCTTCGGCGGTGCGATGTGGATGTTCGGCGCCCCCGACGACCGGTCGAGCAACAACCTGGCCAACTTCTCGATCGTGGCACTTGCGCTCTATGTGCTTGCCTTCTGGTCGGTCGACCTCACCACCTCGAGCATCCAGCGGCCGATCGGCGGGACCCTGGCATTCATCGCCATCGTCTGGATGTTCGCGTGGGTGCTGCGAGCCCATCGCGGCAGGACCTGGAACGTGGCCGAATACGGGATGGCGCTCTCCCTCTTCTTCCTGGTGATCGGCGCCGTGCTGGGTGTCGCCCTCGGTCTGCAACTCGCCGAGGTGGAGATCGTGGCACCGGAGAATGCCGAACAGCTCGGCGGGGCGCATCCCGCCGCCATGGTCGTCGGATATGTGATCCTGGCCGGGACCGCGCTGATCGAGTGGTTGCTACGCCGGGACGACACACCCACGCTCTCCACGTCGAGAGCCGGGATGGTGCAGATGTCACTGATCTTCCTCGCCGGCGTGCTGGCGATGCTCGGCGTCCTCCTCGACAACGAGGCGATGCTCCAGGCCAATGTCCCATTGGAAGTCGTGGGGCTTTTCATCCTCGTCTGGAGACTGAGGACCTACCTCGCTCCTTCGCAATGGGGTGGATCGGTCCCGGGAACGATGGCCCGCACCGCGGTCCTGGGTCTGATCATCGGGATCGCACTGTTCGCCTACGTGGTCTCGCTGTTCGTGTCCGGAGCGGAGTTCGAGGAGATCTCCCCTTGGCTGGTCGCGGTGGACCACATCAACTTCATCATGGTCATGACCAACCTGATCTTCGCCATGATGGCGGTGGCTTCGGTGGTCTCCGAGGCGGCCAATCGGATCATCTATTGGGGGGCCAACATCGGAGTGCTCGGATTCGCGGTGGGGATCTTCACCGAGAACTCGACCCTGAAGCGGATCTTCACCCCGATCCTCGGTCTTGCTCTCCTCTACGGGATCTACACTTATCTCACCGCCAGAGAGTCCGACGTTCGAGAGGTGGCCCCGGTATAGGCCTCCGATCGGGGCTTCGTGGTTAGCCTCGTAACTAGTGCCCGACCACTCAGAGCACCAGTGAGCCCATATCGCGCCTCGGCCGGTTTCACCGACGCTTGGGAGCATTTCGGCTTCGGTGTCGACGGGGGAGTGGCGACCGTCACCTTCGACCGGCCTGACAAGCTCAACGCACTCACCTTCGAGGTCTACGCCGATCTGAGGGACCTGCTCGGCGAGATCGAGCATCGGGACGATGTCCGGGTCCTGGTGCTCACCGGCACCGGGCGCGGGTTCTGCTCGGGCGGGGACGTGAACGAGATCATCGGCAGCCTGGTGGAGACCGACTCGAGAGGCCTGCTCGAGTTCACCCGCATGACCGGGTCGGTGGTGGAGCGGATGCGTCGTCTTCCCATGCCGGTGGTAGCCGCAGTCAACGGTGTCGCCGCCGGTGCCGGTGCGGTCATCGCCCTGGCCGCCGATCTCAGGATCGTCTCCGAATCGGCATCGTTCCACTTCCTCTTCACCAAGGTCGGTCTGGCCGGGGCCGACATGGGATCGGCCTATCTGTTGCCCCGGGTGGTCGGTCTGGGCAGGGCCACCGAGCTCCTTCTTCTCGGCGAGGGGGTCGATGCCGAGCGGGCGGTGTCGATCGGTCTCGCCTCCCGAGTGGTGGCGGACGCAGGGCTGGCCGAAGCAGCCAGGGAACTGGCCAATGATCTCGCTTCGGGCCCCGCTCTCGCTTACGCCGCCACCAAGGTGCTGATCGGCCGGGAGCTGGACATGGACCTGGGTTCGGCCATCGAGATGGAGGCGTTCACACAGGCGCTCCTCATGACCAGCGAGGATCACGCCGAGTTCTACCGGGCATTCACCGGGAAGGACCAGCCCCGCTGGAAGGGGCGATGAGCAATCACCGCTTCCTGAATCCCGAGGGCCTGCCCGCTGCCCGCGGCTTCTCCCACGGTGCGCTCCCCACTGCGGGCAACACGCTCTACATCGCCGGGCAAACCGGCCACCACCAGGACCTGACCCTCGATCCCGGGCTGGTCGACCAGTTCGCCTGGGCCTGTCGCTCGGTGGCCGCAGTCATCACAGCCGCAGGCGGGGAGCCGACCGACCTGGTCTCGATGACGATCTACACCACCGACATCCAGGGGTATCGAGAGAGTCTGGAGCCGATCGGCGTGGCCTACCGGGATGTCTTCGGCAAGCACTACCCGCCGATGGCGTTGATCGGGGTCTCCGAGCTGTTCGACCCCGATGCGTTGGTGGAGTTGGTCTGCGTCGCCGTCATCGGATGACCGGGTGGCTCATCTACGCGATCCGCTGACGGTGGCGATCACCTCGAGGAGACGGTCGACGTCCCCCTCGTCGTGATAGACCCCGAACCCGATCCGGAGCCGGTCCCGGCGGTAGTCGGTGATCACACCTTTGTCGTGCAGTGATCGGTAGATGTCCCCGGCGCGATCGGTGCGGAAGCTGAGGAAGTTGCCCCTATCCAGGGGCGGAGGCGGGAGCATCTCGCCGAGGGCCGGGCTCCCGGCCAGGAATTGGCCCTGCAGTTCGACGACATGGGCCCTGATCGCAGCCGGGTCGACACCCTCGGCTTCGAGCCATTCCAGGACCGCGGCCATCCGATAGAGCCCGGTCGGGTCGTAGGTGGCGCCGGCGAAGCGCGATCCGTCCTCGGCAAAGAAGACCGAGTCGCCCACCCCGGTTTCTAGCTGGCCGAACCCCGCGTACCAGCCGGTGTCGACCGGTCGGGCGCCGTACCCCGGTGGGACGTGGAGAAAGCATGCCCCCTCCCCGGCCATGGCGTACTTGTAACCGCCGGCCAGGAAGAAGACCCTGTCCTGGATGGCGCCCAGGTTGACCGGGCCGGCCATGAAGGCGTGGTAGCCGTCGATGACGACCAGGGTCCGGTTCTCCGGCACCGACGAGACGATCTGGTCGAGTTCGGGGACCGCATAGCCAGAGTCGTAGAAGACCTGGCTCAGGTAGATGAGGTCATGGGCTCCGGCCCGCGCTTCCCGGGTGAATCGCTCGGCGAAGGTCTCGAAAGGCTCGGCTGGCACCCGGTCGACGATGGCGAGCCCGGCTTCCTCCCAACGTCGCGACTGCCGGGTGAACGAATGGAACTCGGCGTCGGTGGAGAGGACGCGGACCGGGGGCTCGAGACAGGAGAAGATGCGGAGGAGGAAGGAATGGGTGTTGGGGCCGAAGGTCAGTGTGGCCGGGTCGGCCAGCCCGAGCAGCGCTGCCAGCCGGGATCGCGTGCTCGCCGCGATCACATCGAGGACATGCTCCCACTTGTCGTCCATCATCTCCGCGGCATCGAGCCACGCCCTCTGCTGCGCCTCGAAGGAGACGTCGGGCCAGGGGTGGTGGGAATGGGCGGCGAAATGGAGACGTCCCGGTCTGGCCCCGAGAAACCGGGAGAAGCCGGGCTTGAGGTTCATCCCTCGAACTTGAACCGCATCGACTCGACGATCCCGGCCGGAAGCGGGGGTCGATGGGCCTTGGGGATGAGAAACGTGGAAAGGTCGTAGAGGTCGGAGAAGATCCTGCTTCGCTCCGCCGAGCGCTCCAGGTACTTGGCCCCGGCCGACCCGCCGGTGCCGATTCGCCTCCCGATCATGCGCAACACCATCTGGGCGTGGCGGTAGCGCCAGGTGGTGAAGCCTTCGTCGATGTCCATCAGCAGCTCGAGCAGTCGATAGGGCTCCTGGAGCGCTGGTTGGTCGCGGTAGAGAGTGATGAACAGCGCCGCCTGAAAAGCGCGATGGGAGAGACGTCTCTTCCCCGCCGCCTGCTGTTCGGCGTGCTTCGCCGGGTCGAACAGAGCCTCGTACTGGTCCATGGTCGACTCGAACTCGGCCAGTTGGGTCGACTTCTCCGCCGGGGACAGCCTCGGGTTCGACATGACCACATCTCGGTCTGCCTCGAGTCGGCTCTTCACCGCCAGTTGGAATGCCTCCCGAAAGCTGAAGTCGCCATGATCGAGGAACGGGGTTCGCTCCAGCCAGCCTTCGACGAGGTCGAAGATCGACGGTTCGGTCTCGCTGGCCTCGACCAGTGCCAGGTCCTCTTCGGTGAACCGGGACGTGTAAGGAGCTCCGCTCAGCATCATCCGGTCGCCGGGGCGCAGACCCAGCTTGTTCTCAACGATCCGGAACTGGACCGACTGGAACCCCGATGCCGGGAACAGGTAATCCCTGAAGTCGAGGAAGTCGAGGGGGGTCATGGTCTCCAGGACCGACACCTGTTGGATTAGGAGCTTCTGGATCTCGGCGATCCGGCGGAGCAGGGAGACCGCGCTTCCCATGTCGGCCTCGTCGACCTTGTCCTGGCCGAAGAGACGTCTCACCTCGTCGAGCTCCCAGAGAATCTGCTTGAACCACAGCTCGTAGGCCTGGTGGACCACGATGAACAGCATCTCGTCGTGGACCGGGCTCCCGGCCCGGGCCGACTCCAGCTCCTGGGCGCCGAGAAGCCGGTCGAGACGGAGATAGCTCCCGTAATAGAGGTCCTGGCTCATCACCACCGACGGTACTCGGCATGCATGGGCCCGATCAGGCCGCGGCCGGTTGCAGACGCCACGGCCTTCAGTCGCACCACCGCTCGGACCGGTCCCATAGCTCCCGAGCCAGATCGTCGTCCTGGGCGGGGGCGGAAGGGGGCGTCATCGCCCGGTTCTGGTAGTAGTGGCCGCTCTCGTCGCCGACCTCGGGCGCGGTGGCGCACCAGAGCACGGTGTCGGCCCCTTGCTCCGGGGTGAGCATCCTCCTCCCGCTCAACAGTCGGTACGGGGCGGGGATGAGCGGAGTGCGGACCAGTCCCGGGTGGACCGCGTACGCCCTGAGCTCGGGGTGACGACGGGCCAGCTCCCGGATGAAGAGCACGTTGGCCAGCTTGGAGACGGCGTACTCGGCCAGGCCGACCAGACGGGTCGGCCTGCGCATCCGGTCGAAGTCGATCCCGTTCGCCCGAAAGTGCACCGCGCTCGCCAGCGACACCACCCGGGCGCCGGGCGACAGGCGGGGGAGCAGCTCACGGGTGAGGAGGAAGTGGCCCAGGTGATTGATCCCGAAATGGACCTCGAACCCGTCTTCGGTGACGCCGCGCCGATTGACGCCGATCCCGGCGTTGTTGACGAGGAGGTCGAGCGATCTCCCCGATTCGGCCACCCTCTCCGCCGCCTCGCGCACCGAGGTCATCGAAGCGAGGTCGAGCTCGACGAACTCCGCCGACCCGCCGGCGGCGCGGATCGACTCGACCACCGGCTCGATCCGGGCCTCCGATCGGCCGGCGGCAAACACGTGGTCTCCCCGGCGACCGAGCTCGAGAGCCGTCACCCGCCCGATGCCGGAGCTGGGCCCGGTGACGAGAACGGTTGGCATCGGCTGGGAAAGGTAGCGGCAGCTCGGGCCATCTCCGGGCCGCGCTTAGCCTGTTCGGGTGCACATATCCGCCGACAAGCTGATCGGTGCCCTCAGCGAGAGGGGGTATCGCATCACCAGGGCCCGCCGAGCGGTGTGCGAGGTGGTGGCGGCCGCCCATGACGAGCATCTGAGCGCCTCCGACATGTACGACAGGGCTCGGGCACAGACCGGAGCCCGTCTCGACCGGTCCACCGTGTACCGGACCTTGGAGGCGCTCGAGGAGTCGGGGCTGCTCGCCCACTCCCATCTCGGGCACGGGCCGTCGGTCTATCACCTGGCCGAGGACGCCGGCCATCAGCACCTCATCTGCCGGAATTGCGGGCGTACCTCCACTCTTCCCGAAGCGGAGAGCGAGCGCCTGGTCGAGGCGATCACGGCTGCAACCGGGTTCGTGGCCGACGTGAACCACTTCGCCCTCTCCGGGCTTTGTGCGAGCTGCGCCGAGCGGCTCGGCGTCTGAGCCGACTTGCTATCCTTGTTGCGACAGGTTTGCAAGAGAGGCGGATCATGCACATCCCCGACGGGTTTCTCAACGGGGCCACCTCGGCCGGGACCGCGGTCGTCGCCGCCGGCGGTCTCAGCCTGGCGGTGAGACGGGCCGGCGCCTATCTCCAGGACAACAGGATCGCCCTCACCGGTCTGGTCGCCGCCTTCGTCTTCGCCCTTCAGATGCTCAACTTCCCGGTGGTGGCCGGCACTTCCGGTCATCTCCTCGGAGGGGCGCTGGCCGTGATCCTGGTCGGTCCCTGGCTCGGGATCACCGCGGTCAGCGTGGTGGTGATCATCCAGGCTCTCCTCTTCGCCGACGGCGGAATCTCCGCACTCGGTTCCAATGTGCTCAACATGGCGATCGTCACCGGTGCGATGGGCTGGGCCATGTTCCGGGTGATGACCCGGCTCCTCCCCAAGAGCTGGGTCTCGGTGCTGGTGTCCACCTTCGCCGCCGCCCTGGTCTCGGTGGCGGCCAGCTCGCTCGCCTTCGTCGTCGAGTACGGGATCGGGGGTCGGGGCAACGCCGAGCTCGGCACGGTGTTCACCGCCATGGTCGGGATCCACTTCCTGATCGGGATCGGCGAAGGTCTGATCTCGGCGGCGATCGTGGCCGCGGTCGGAGCGGCGCGCCCGGAGCTGATAGCCGGACTGGAAGGCACCGGGATCGGGGCTCGGGAAGCGAAGCCGCTCCGGGCCGGGATATGGGGTTTCGTAGCTTCCGGCGCGGTGGTTGCCGCTCTCCTCGTTCTCCTGGCCGCCCCTCTCGCGTCGAGCGAGCCCGACGGTCTGGAGCGAGTCGCCACCGACCAGGGGATCGGCGAATCGGCCGAGGAACACGACCTGGCCGGGTCGCCGCTGGCCGACTACGGGGTCGAAGGAGTCGAAGACGAGGCGACCGGGACCCGGGTCGCCGGATTGGTAGGGGTACTGGTCACCTTCGGGGTCGGTGCAGCCATCGTCGGCGCATCGGTGATCCTGAGAAAGAGAAAGGCGAGCACCGTCTGAGCGGGACAGCTCACGCCCACACTCTCTACCGGCACGGCAACACCCCGGTCCACCGGCTCCCGGCCCAGGTCAAGGTGGTTGCGTTGTTGGTCTTCGTGCTGGCGGTGGTGGCCATACCCCGCCAGGCGTTCTGGGCCCACGCCCTGGCCGGGTCTCTCCTGCTCGGGGTGATCATCCTGGCCGAGTTGCCGGCCGGTTTCGTGCTGAGACGGATGATCGTCGAGATCCCGATCCTGGTCTTCGCCCTGCTCCTCCCCTTCTTCGGGCGAGGAGAGACCACCGAAGTGCTCGGCCTCACCCTGTCGGTCGAAGGTCTGTGGGGGGCATGGACCATCCTGGCCAAGGCGACACTGGGAGTCGGGGCGTCGATCGTGGTCTCGGCGACCAGCACCGTGCCCGATCTGATCAGGGGAATGGGCCGGCTCCGCATGCCACGGGTCATCACCGCCATCGCCGGGTTCATGGTGCGTTACCTGGACATCGTGGCCGGAGAGTTCAGCAGGAGACGGGTGGCCATGGCCTCGAGGGGCTACGAGCCGCGCTGGCTCTGGCAGACCGGCCCCCTCGCCCAATCCGCCGGGTCCCTCTTCGTCAGGTCGTTCGAGCGGGGTGAGAGGGTGCATCAGGCGATGGTGGCCCGCGGCTTCGACGGGAGGATCCCCGCCTATGGAGACGAGAAGGCGACTGTCGGCCAGTGGCTGATCGGGCTGATCGTGCCCGGGGCGGCGGTAGTGCTGGCACTCCTCGCCATGACGGTGCTCTAGGCCCCGATGAGCGAGCCTTCCCTCGAAGTCACCGGGTTGAGCTTCTCCTACCCGGACGGTCACCAGGCCCTGCGAGACGTCGATCTCCACGTGCACCACGGGGAGCGGGTCGCACTGCTCGGTCCCAACGGGGCGGGCAAGA
>DASUSU010000107.1:0-2457 GCA_036374915.1 Acidimicrobiia bacterium
GAGGCACCGTGATCGAGTTGGCGAGTTGCTTCTCACGCTCGCCTGAGAAGCGCGCCGCCTTCCAGGACGAGTACGGGGTCCCCAGGGCGGCGTCCTCCCTCGACGAGCTGCTCTCCGACCCGGAGATCGAAGGCGTCCTGGTCACCACGCCCAACGACTCGCACAAGGCGGTCATCCTCGAGTGTCTCGACGCGGGCAAGGCCGTCTACACCGACAAGCCCATAGCCCACACCATGGAGGATGCGGGAGACATCGCCAGGGCCGCATTCGCCTCGGGGAAGCCTTTCGCGGTGGGTCACAGCGCGCGACGGCTCGGCGGTCATCGAGCCATGAAGCAGTTGGTGGACACCGGGAAGATCGGCCAGGTCTCCCTGGCCGAGGCCAACTTCTCCAACGAGCGTGGGCTGGAGCTGACCACCGACACCTGGCGGTGGTTCGCCGACAAGAGCCCGGGCGGGGCCATGATCCAACTCGGAGTCCACCACGCCGACAACCTCCAGTATCTGCTCGGTCCCGTTGCCGCGGTGTCCAGCCACGCACGCAAGCTCTACACCAAGGCCGAGGTGCCCGACGTCGTGATGTCGATTCTCGAGTTCGAGTCCGGGCCGCTCGGGTACCTGGGAGCGGGATGGGCCTCGCCGGGGGTCTATCAGCTCCGGTTGCAGGGCACCGAGGCCAACCTGTTCTACGACCTCGACTTCAACAACTGGGACGACTCACATCTGGTCGACTCGAAGAGCTCGTTGGTCAGCCAGGCCTATCGGCAGACGATCAGACCGTCGGTCGACATGCCCAACACCGACATGTTTCGGGAACAGCTCGACGAGTTTGCCCTCGCCATCAGGGGCGAGGCAGAGATCGAGGTCGGCGCCCTCGAGGCGATCAGGGCGCTGGCGGTGGTCCACGCGGCACTGGAGTCGTCGCGCCAGAACGGTACGGCGGTTGCAGTCGCCCCGATGGTGGAGAGAGCCGGCGCCCTGCAATGAGAGTCGACCCGGCGAGAACGCGCACCCTGCTCCATGACGATCCCCAGGTCCAAGAGGTCCTCGACATCTGGGCAGCTCGGTTTCTCTCCAGTCAGATCCCACTCGGTGACCTGACCGCCACTATCGACCGGATCGGCGGATGGTCGGACTGGGGGCCGGAGTGGATGGCCACTGCCCGGATACACGAGGAGATGGGCGAGCAGGCCTGGGAGGAGGGGCGGCGCATCTCTGCCGTCGGCGCCTTCCTCACCGCAGCCCGCTGTTACCACCTCTCCTACTTCCTCTCGGTCGACGACGAAGAGGCCCACGCCCACGGCCTGGCCAAGATGATCGAATGCCACGATCGGGTGCTCCCCCACATGGAGCCCCCGGTCGAGAAGATCACCATCCCGTTCCCCGGGGCCGATCTGGTTGGGCTGCTCAGCCTCCCGCCCAAGGGAGGCGCGGCGCCTCTGGTGATCCTCCTCCCCGGTCTCGACTCGACCAAGGAGACGCGTCACGGGGGCCGGGGCCCGCTCCTGCGCAGGGGCCTCGCCGTGCTCAGCCTCGATGGCCCGGGACAGGGTGAGATGAGCACCAAGCTGCCCATCCGCCACGACTACGAGGTCGCGGTCGCGGCCGCCATCGACGCGCTGGAAGGGCGCGACGATGTCGACGCCTCCCGGGTTGGCCTCATCGGGGCCAGTCTCGGCGGGTATTACGCCTGCCGGGCTGCCGCCTTCGAGCCACGGGTCAGCGCCGCGGTGGCCAACTGCGGTCCCTACGACTGGGTCGACTGCTGGGACGAGCTCCCCGAGGTGACCCGGGGCGCCTTCCGTCAATACTCATGGTCGTCATCCGACGAAGAGGCCAGGGAGAAGGCCAAGGCGCTCGATCTCAGCGGAGTGGCGGAGAAGATCACCCAACCGCTGGTCGTGGTCCATGCGATGCTCGATCCCCTGATCGGTGTGGACCATGCCCGGCGCATCGCCGAGGAGGCGCCCAACGCCACCCTGATCACCGTCGACGAAGCCACCCACGGCGTCAGCAACCTGGGGTACAGATACGAGCCCTGGGTGAACGACTGGATGGCGGAGAGGTTGGGCGGCACCGTCACATGACCGCCGCTGGCGACGAGCACACGTTCACCGTGAGCGCCGATGGCATGTCCATCGACTATCAGGTGCCGGTGACGATGAGCGACGGGGCGGTCCTCCGCGCCGACGTGTTCCGGCCCGAGGACGATGGCGCCTACCCGGTCATCCTCTCCCACGGGGTCTACGCCAAGGGTCTTCCCTTCAACGGCCCCATCTACCGGATGCAGTGGGACAAGCTCCTGGCCAAGGACCCGACGGTGCTCGAGGGGTCGACCGGCAAGTACCAGGCCTGGGAGGTCACCGACCCGGAGCGTTGGGTTCCCCACGGATACGCAGTGGTGAGGATCGACTCCCGTGGTGCGGGTTGGTCCCCCGGCGTTCTCTGGCCCCGGGCC
>DASUSU010000108.1:0-4502 GCA_036374915.1 Acidimicrobiia bacterium
CAAGGCCGCGGTCAAGAGGTTCGTGTTCAGCTCGTCGGCAACGGTCTACGGGGACCCGGACGCCGGTGAGCTGCCGCTCCGGGAGTCGACGCCGATCGGGGTGGCCACCAACCCCTACGGATGGACCAAGATCATGATGGAGCAGATCCTGCGCGACGTCCACGTCTCCGACCCGGAATGGTCGATCTCGCTCCTCCGCTACTTCAACCCGGTCGGCGCCCATCCCTCCGGTCTCATCGGCGAGGACCCCTCGGGCATCCCCAACAATCTCATGCCCTATGTGGCCAAGGTGGCGGCGGGTGAGCTGTCGAAGGTGCGCGTCTTCGGCGACGACTACCCGACACCGGACGGCACCGGAGTCCGAGACTTCATCCACGTCGTCGACCTGGCGGCGGGCCATGTTCGGGCGCTGGAACGACACGGGGACGAGCAGGGCGTCTTCACGTACAACCTGGGGACGGGCACGGGGCACAGCGTGCTCGAGGTGATCACCACCTACGAGCAGGTCTCGGGCAAGCCGATCCCCTACGAAATCGTGGGACGCCGGGCCGGGGACGTCGCCGCCAACTGGGCCGACGTCACCAAGGCGGACACCGAGCTCGGGTGGAAGGCCACGCGGGGTCTCGAAGAGATGTGCGCCGACTCCTGGCGCTGGCAGCAGAGCCACGCCTGACCGCCGGCGGCGGACGAGCACTACCCTCGCCACGGTGAACGACCTGACCCAGGCGACCCGGCGCTGGATCGAGGGCGACCCGGATCCGGCGACACGCAGGGCGCTCGAGGAGCTGGTCGAAGCCGACGATCGGCAGGGGTTGGCCGAGGCGATGGGGGAGCCACTCACCTTCGGCACCGCCGGGATCCGGGGGGAGGTCGGCCCCGGCTCGGGACGGATGAACCGGGCCACAGTGATCAGGGTCACGAGAGGTCTGGCCGATCATCTGCTGGCCAAGCACGGGGGTGTCCCCGAGAGCCACGTGGCCATCGGGTTCGACGCCCGACCCGACTCCCGCACCTTCGCCGAGGACGCCGCCGGCGTGCTCTCCGCGGCCGGGATAGGGGTCAGGTACTTCCCCCAGGTCACGCCGACACCACTGGTCGCCTTCGCCGCCAAGCATCTCGGAGCCCCGGCCGCCGTGGTCATCACCGCAAGTCACAACCCGCCCGCCGACAACGGGTACAAGGTCTACGACGCCAACGCCGCCCAGATCATCCCGCCCACCGACATCGAGATCGCCGCGGCGATCGCCCGAGTCGGCCCGGCTCGTGACGTGCCCCGCATCGAATCGGTCTTCGCCGGTCATTCCGACCTGGTGAGCCCGATGCCCGATGACATCGTCGACCGCTACTGGGAAGAGCTGGACTCGGCTCGCCCCAACCCGCAGACGTCGGACCTCGAGATCGTGTACACCCCTCTGCATGGCGTGGGTGGGGCGCTCTTGGCCAGGATCTGCACCAGGGCACAGCACACCGGCCTGACCCCGGTGCCGGGGCAGATGGAGCCCGACGGCGCCTTCCCCACGGTGGCTTTCCCCAACCCCGAGGAACCGGGCGCCCTCGACATGGCCCTCGAGCTGGCCGCAAGGGTCGATGCCGACCTGGTCCTGGCCAACGACCCCGACGCCGACCGGCTGGCCGCCGCGGTCCCTCTCTCCGGTGGGTGGAGGCTGTTGACCGGCAACGAGCTCGGCGCTCTGCTCGGTGACTACGTCCTCCGCTACTGGCGTCATCCCGAGCCGCCCATCGTCGTCAACTCGGTGGTCTCCAGCCCGATGCTGGGTCGGATCGCTGCCCGCCGAGGAGCGGTCCACGGCACCACCCTCACCGGCTTCAAGTGGATTATCAACGCCGGGCTCGCCCTCGAGGCCGAGGGGAAGGGCCGATTCGCCTTTGGCTACGAGGAGGCACTGGGCTACTCCGTGGGAAGGACCGTGCGGGACAAGGATGGGCTCTCTGCCGCCATCGTGATGGCCGACCTCGCCGCCGAGGAGGCGGCCGCCGGAAGAGGGACCATCGATCGACTGCACGACCTGTGGGACGAGGTGGGTCTGTGGGTGAGCACCCAGCGATCGATGGTCAGGGCCGGGCCCGGGGGTCAGGAGGCCCTTCTGGCCGCGGTCGACAGGTTGGGAGCGGGCCCGCCGACGCTGTTGTCAGGGACCGAGATCACCGGGGTCATCGACTATCGGACCGGTGCGGGGGAGCGGCCCCCCTGGCTGGGGGCCCAGGACCTGATCGAGCTGGCCCTGGGGGAGGAGGGGCGGATCCTGGTGCGTCCCAGCGGCACCGAGCCCAAGCTCAAGATCTACGTCGACCTGTCCGGCGCCACCGAGCCCGACCACGTCACCGCCCACGGTCGACTGTTGGCCAGGGCGGAGGGTTTGGCCGCTGCGATGGGGGAGTGGCTCGAGGTCTGACCGCTAGCGGGAGCGGTGGAGATGCTGGCGATACAGGTAGAGCCAGCCGAGGCCATGCACCGCGATCCCGAGCAGGAGCACGATGGTCACCACCGGATGACCGGCGATCAGCCCGGCAACGGCTGCCACGCCGGCGAGAGCGACCAAAGCCACCCTGACTCCGTTGAGGGGCCCGAACATGGGCACTGAGCCTATCGGTCCCTCGCTCGATGCGTATCCCGGCTTGGCCCCGGAGTGGGTTTAACCTCGTCGAGATGCGGCGTTTTCTCCTGGCCTTCGTCGTTCTGTGCGGGGCCTGCACCAGCGTCGACGCCTCGGGAACGACCCTCCTGATCCCCGACGCCGCCCCCGTCACAACCACCACGTCCACTTCCACCACCGTGGTGGTCACCACATCGACCACGACCCCGCCTGGTGAGACGGAGTCGTCGTTCCAGCGGCTGACGGCCGATGCCCTGGTCACGCCGACCGGTGTGGTGGTGGCAGTGCTCGAGCAGACCCCGGCCGGATATCTGGTGAGGACGCCATGCGGGGAAGACGCCTTGGTCGCTGCCGGCACCCCGGTGGGCGGGGTGAGCGTGGTCATCGACCCTGGCCATGGGGGAGAGGTCGACACCGGGGCGGTCGGGCCGAACGGGCTGATGGAGAAACACCTCAATCTCGAGCTGTCCCAGGCTCTCCAGTCCAAGCTCATCGTCAGGGGAGTCCCGGTGCTGTTGACCCGGACCGGCGACTACGCATCCGTGCTCGGGGTCAGGGCCGCACTGGCCGATCATGTCGGGGCCGACCTGATCCTCTCCGTCCACCACAACGCTCCTACTCCCGGCCCGTCGAGCCGACCCGGCACCGAGCTCTTCGTCCAGAGCGACTCGGCTGATTCCCGGCGTCTCGGCGGGCTGGTATGGAGTCATGTCGTCGACACCCTGTCGGACTTCGACGTCGCCTGGTCGGCGGCCCCGGATGCGGGAGTGCTCACGGTGCTCAGCACCAGGGGCAACGATGCCTACGGAATGATCCGCGGCCCGGACACGGTGAGCGCCCTGGTCGAGCTGGGATATATCTCCAGCCGGCCCGAGGCCGAGCTCTTCGCCACCAATCAGTACATCGAGGCGGCAGCCGAGGCTCTGGCCGACGCGGTGGAGGCGTATCTGGGAACCGACGACCCTGGCGGCGGCTTCATAGCCGAGCCCCGGGTGTTCAACCCTCAGCCCGGAATCGGGGGCAGCGTCTGCGTCGACCCCGCCCTGCAGTAAGGGGACTTTGGTCCCTGGCCGGCAGACATGCCCATCCATACGTTGGGGGGTGTTAACTCGAAAAGGGGCCCACGTGACTCTCTCCACCGGCATCGATCTCTACTGGATTCCCCTGGGCGCCGGTGGGGTCGGGTTCGTCCGCTTCAACGGGCGGGTCTACGAGCGAATCCGGGCTCGAATGGAGCGGAGGGAGCCACTCGACCTCTATCACACCGCCCTCGAAGTCAGGGTGCCCGAGGGCCGGTTCACCATCGAGAATGCCTGGCCGATTCCCGACGCCGACACCGCATCACGTGGCGTGGTCGTGGAGGGCCCGGTCTGGAGCCACCGCATGGCCCGATTCCGGGCCTTCCGCTATGAGGTGCGTTGCTGGCGGGAGGGAGTGATCCCTGACGCAGCCGAGGCAGTGGACGGCCCGCAGATCCTGAGCGAGGACCCGACCGTGGCCCGAAGTCTCCTCGACTCGGTCGGCAACCTGCCGCCCCTGCTCTGGGGCCGCGACGAGCTCGGAATCGGCGACATGTGGAACTCGAACTCGACCGTCTCCTGGCTTCTTGCATGCAACGGACTGCCGGTCGGGGAGATCCATCCGCCTGCCGGCGGACGCGTCCCCGGGTGGGAGGCAGGCATCGTCGCTGCCGGCATTCCTAGTCGATCGGTGCCTACCTCGCGCTCGACTCCTCAGTAGACCCGGGCAAACGCAATCACCAGGACACGCAGGGATCGCTCCATAAACAACTTGACATAACGTGGATTATGGGCGTTTGGCCTCGCCTGGCGACGGGTACGGAACAAACCGACGTCAGGGAGCGTTGACCACAACGCACACTTCTTT
>DASUSU010000109.1:0-7700 GCA_036374915.1 Acidimicrobiia bacterium
CCGGACCCGAACGCGGCGCCTCGAAGCCGGGCCAGAGCGTCTTCGGCTCCGATCCCGAGCTGAGCCATGACCATGCCGGTCGCCTGGTGAAGCGGCTCCATACGGACGAATCCGGCCTCGATCTCGGGGATGACAGAATCCTCGCCGACCTTGGCCTGTCCGGCGATGATCAGGTGTGACGCGATCTGGGTGACGACATAGCCGTCGGCGACCTGCTCGAAGGAGAGCTCCCCGTAGGAGGAGCGATAGACGGTCAATGCCCCGAACCGGGCTCCGCCGATTCGCAGCGGGAAGCTGGCCAGGGAGGTCACACCTGCTTCGGTCATGGCCTCCGAGAACACCGGCCAGCGCTCCCCCCCGTTCGACGAGAGATCGCTGACCTCTACCAGCTCCCTGGTCTCGAAGGCGTCGCGCCCCGGGCCCTCGCCCAAGGAGAGCTGGAGATCCTCTCCGAAGGATGCGAACTCCCCGTGAGAGCAGATCGGTCCCCGGCTCGTCGTGGAGAGAAGCGTCAAGCCTGCTCCGTTGGCACCCAGGGTCTCGACTGCCGCTCGGCACACCGCGCCTAGAAGCGTCCCCCCGTCCTGCTCGGCCCGGAGGATCCCGAGGATCCGGGCGAGCCTGGTCATAGACGACCCGGCCACTGGACGATCCCGAACAAGGGCATCGGCTCGCTCGGCGCGCCATCATCTGCGGAAGTGGGTTCACGGTTGGCGGGGAGCCACATCCAAGCCAATCCTTCGTTTGCTCTCATCGCAGAGCCTCGAGCCCGGCAGAGTCTGGGTCGACGACCGAAGACCTGGCGATGTGTTCTGTTGACGCTAGCCGGAGTCCGGGCCAAGCGCCTTCCAGGCGGGGAGGCTGTGCAGACGCGCTAGTCCCTGCGTCGGAAACGGGCGTCCTGAGCGCCGAACCCGGGTAGGGCAAGAACCCCCTTCCAGGCCGTTCCAACCCGGTGTAGAGTGCATCTAGACGTCTCGATGACGAGTCGCCGATTGCGTTGCTCCAGTCCCTGGTAGCGCCTCACACCGAAGGCAGGGAGGAGCATCGCAGTTGGCAATCCCTTCAACTCAAGCGATTGACCGGTCACTTCGTCGTCTCGTCTGGGAGGGCTCCCCGGACGTGCAGACGGTCACCACGCTCGAGGGTGTCTTTCTCTTTGTCTCCCACGCCAGTCTCCACCTCTTCGGTTGGCGACCCGAACTGCTGGTGGGACGTCACCAGGACGAGTTCGTCCATCCCGACGACATCGCCTTGGTGATGGAGGGGCGGCGAAGGGCGGCTCTCAACCCGTCGAGACCCACCACCACGGTGTACCGGTTCCGATGCGCCAGCGGTGTCTACCGCTGGACCGAGGCGGTCTCGCTGACGGTCTCCGACGACCATCGCCGGCTAGCGGTGTCCGCCGTCCGGGAGATCGGCGACCGCAAGAAGTCCGAGCTCGACCTCGAACGCCAGGCTACGACCGATGTGCTCACCGGCACGGCCAACCGGGCCATATTCATGGATCGCCTGCAGCAGGCGCTCCGCAGGCTGGAACGTGGTGTCGGTCTGGTCACGGTGCTCTTCCTCGACCTCGACCGCTTCAAGCTGATCAACGACTCGGTCGGCCACCTCGTGGGCGACACGGTGCTGACCAAGATGGCCGAGCGTCTTCGTGGCTTCCTGCGCCCCCACGACACCCTGGCCCGATGGGGCGGAGACGAGTTCGCCATGGTCATCGAGGGCATCTCGTCACCGGAGGACGCCGTGATGTTGGGCGAGCGCATCATCGAGGCGGGTCGAGTTCCCTTCGTCATCGGGGACGAGCAGTTCATCTGCACCACCAGCCTCGGGATCGCGGTGACCACCGACCCCCAGCACAACGCCGAGGACCTGTTGCAGGAGGCAGACATGGCCTTGTACCGCGCCAAGGACCGTGGGCGTGACCGGGCCGAAGTGTTCGACGAGGATCTGCGAACCAGGGCGGTCGGCCGACTCGGTACCGAGCGCATGCTGCGCCGGGCGATCGAGGAGGACCGGCTGCGGGTCAGCTATCAGCCGATCGTCGACCTCGGCACCGGGGAGACGGTGGCGGCGGAAGCCCTGGTGCGGGTGTGGGAGCCGGACCTGCCGGATCTGATTCCAGCCGCCTCCTTCATCGGCGTCGCCGAGGAGACGGGTCTGCTCGCCACCATGGATGACTGGGTTCTGGGTCAGACCATCGAGCAGTCCAAGATCTGGCAGGAGACGTTCGCCGGGACCGCGTTCGCCGGTGTGGCCATCAACCTCACCGGTCGGCACCTCGCCGACGCCGGATTCGCCGAGTCGGTGATCGCCGAGCTCGCCGACCACGGCCTGTCAACCGAGGCCCTGCAGATCGAGCTCACCGAACGGGTGTTGATGGAAGCGTCCAACTCGGCGATGACCGGGCTCAAGCTGTTGCGCGATGCCGGGGTCAAGGTGGGTCTCGACGACTTCGGGACCGGCTACTCCTCGCTCTCCTACCTGCGCCAGTTCCCTCTCGACTTCGTCAAGATCGACCGTTCCTTCATCAGGAAGCTGGCCACAGGCAGCACCGAGATGGCGATCGTGGCGTCGATCATCGACCTCTCCCACGCCCTCTCGATGACAGTCGTCGCCGAGGGAGTCGAGGTGCAATCCCAGCTCGAGGAACTGATCGACCTCGGCTGCGACCTGGCCCAGGGCTTTCATCTCGGAGCCGCCGGCACGCCCGCACTTCTCGAAGAGCATGTGCGTGGCGTCGATCTCCACGCCCGCACCGGCTGATTTCGCCGGGGCGGCCGCCTGTGTCCCCCGCTTCGTCATTCTCCGAGCAAGACCACCAGCGTGCGGTTGCGTCCGAAAGGGCCTATACAGGCAGGGTCAGAGGCGTCGGGCTCGATGACCGTTGCCGACGAGTCCGATTGCCGTTCCCCTGGGGGGCATTGGGAACGGCAATCAAGACCCGGGCGGTGTGGCCTAGTTGTCCTGCCTCCTGGTGATGCCCCGGCTGACCCGCAGGACCCCGGCTCCGAGTGCGAGCGCAGCGATGGCAATCAGGAGGAGCTCTCCGCTGCTCTGACCGGTCAGTGGGAGGCCGGTCACCCGAGCGGTGGTGGTAGCGGATCCGGCGGCGGACGTGGTGGTGGGGCTGGCCGCGGCGGTCGTGGTGGTGGCCGCAACCGTGGTCGTCGTCACCTGTGCCAGGTCGCAACCGACCTGGGTGAAGGTGTCGTTGATGAGCGTCACCTCGCCGGTCTGGGCCAGGGCCCGACCCTGCACGGTGACGCTGTCGGCCACGGTGATCGTGGTCAGGGCCAGGATGTTGCCCACGAACGTCGACCCGGTGTCCAGGGTGGCGGAGCTGCCCACCTGCCAGAACACGTTGCATGCCTGGGCTCCGTTGATCAGAGACACCGTGCTCCCCGGTCCGGTGATCAGGGTCGAGTCGGTCTGGAAGATGAAGACCGAGTTGGGGTTGCCCTCCCCATCCAGGGTCAGGGTTCCGGGCAGGGACAGCGGTGACTTGCTCGGCCCGGCATACACCCCTCCGACCAGGGTGAGACCGGTGAGGTCGGAAGTGACCGTCTGGTTGAGCGGCCGGCCCAGGGCGTCGAGGTAGGCAGCCGTCGAGTCGGCCTGCGCCTGTGCCGCCACCGGCGTCGTCGCCTCAATGGTCCCGGGAGGCTGGACGATGCCGGGAGGAAAGCCGACGATCGCAGATCCGGGTGAGACGCCCACGCTGTTGGCGAGGACACTGGGTCCGGTGTTGGTTACGGTCTCGCCCCCCAGGACGGAGAAGTTCCCGGCCGTGCCGAGATTGATGGTGGGCACGATGGCTGCGTTTGCGGTACCCACGGCGAGGAAGAGCGAAGCACCGGTAACGAAGGCGAGGAGCGCGATGCCCATGCCCCGCCCCGGCACGTCGAGAGAGCCAGAGTGTGAGGCTGACACGGGTCGGGGGATGAGGCGGTGGCTCCAGGCCAGGACCAGTGTGAGCAGAACGGCAGTGACGATTCCCGCGATCAGCATCGAGGGCTCCTTTCCAATTTGGGTCAGGTGCCGCCGACAGGGTCCGGATCGGTCAACAATTCAAAATCTATCCACTTAATCTGATTCTGGCAAGTCGTTTCTGGCATCATTCTGCTAGGATGCTGCCGGTGGCAGACTGGAGCTTCCTCACCAACCACGCTCGGGCGCTGCTGTTCATCGCCCACGACCCCGATTCGCGACTACGCGACATCGCCCACGCCCTCGATGTCACCGAGCGAACCGCCTACAGCATCGTGGCGGATCTGACTGAGCATGGATACGTGGCCAAGCAGAAAGACGGTCGGCGCAACGTCTATCACATTCAGTCTCACATGCCGGTTCGTGACTTGGTGGGACGGGAGAGAGCCATCGGCGAGCTCCTCGAGCTCTTCGTCGACGGCGCCGCCCGCTCGACCGAGTAGATCGCAAGGAGCTGCGCCGGCCCTCGACGTGAAGGGTCCGCCTGCTTGCTGCGGTTGGCTCTGCGGGATCCCTCCCAGGGCAGCAACTCCGGGTCGAAAGCCTCTGGTCGTGCCATGAGCGATCTGTTCGAATCCAGTTAGGGCCGTTGCACGGCTTCATGCCGGGAGGCGTCGGTCCATCTGGAGTGTGTCTCGCGACAGGAGATCGACATGGTGAGCACCATCCTCCCCCGCACCGGTCTGGCGGCAGCACGGATGACGGCGGCGGTGAAGCGATACGGGCAGGGAGAAACCGCCGTCACCGCCCTCGACGGCATCGACGTCTTCTTCGAATCGGGGCGGTTCACCGCGATCATGGGCCCTTCCGGATCGGGCAAGTCCACCCTGCTCCATTGTCAGGCCGGTCTCGACGCGCTCACCTCGGGAAGCGCCTACATCGGCGATGTCGAGCTGGGAGCGCTGTCGGACAAGGATCTCACCCTGCTCCGGCGGGAGAAGGTCGGGTTCGTCTTTCAGGCGTTCAACCTGATCCCGACGTTGTCTGCCAAAGAGAACGTGCTGTTGCCGCTGCTCATCGCCGGCGCCGAGCACGACGCCCCGTGGTTCGACGAGGTGGTGGGGATCCTCGGAATCGGGAACCGGTTGAGCCACCGTCCCGCCGAGCTCTCAGGCGGGGAGCAGCAGCGGGTCGCCGCCGCTCGTGCCCTGGTCGCCCACCCGGAAATCATCTTCGCCGACGAGCCGTCGGGCAACCTCGACTCGCGCGCTGCCGCCGAACTGCTCGGCTTCATGCGGGCGGCGGTCAGTGAATACGGCCAGACCATCGTCATGGTCACACACGACCCGGTGGCGGCGGCATACGCCGACCGGATCGTCTTTCTGGGCGACGGCCGCATCGTGGACGAGATGAGCGCTCCGACCACCGAAGCGGTCATCGACCGCATGAAGCAGTTCGGAGGCTGAGATGCTCCGAGCAACGCTGAAGAGTGCCTTCGGCCACAAGCTGCGCCTGATGCTGACCGCGATGTCGGTGATGATGGGCGTGGCCTTCGTGGTGGGCACCTTCATCTTCACCGACACCATCGACAAGACCTTCGACGACCTCTTCGCCGACGTGTACGCCGGGCAGGACGTGATCGTCCAGTCACGAACCGAGTTCGACGTCAGCCTGGGGGTGCCCCCGCCGTTCGACCAGGAAGTCATCGAGACCGTGCTCGACGTCCCCGGTGTCTTTGCCGCCGAGGGATCGGTCAGCGGGTTCGCGGTCATCTACGACGAGGCGGGGACGGCAATCGTGCCGACAGGACCTCCCACACTTGGCGGCTCCTGGGTCGTGGACCAACGACTGGCGGGCAACTCCGTCATGAGAGACGGCCGTGCACCGTCCGCTCCCGACGAGGTGGTGATCGACGCTCGTACCGCCACTGCTCACGACCTGGCCGTCGGCGACGTCATCGACGTGCAGACGGTCGACGAGGTCGGCACCTACCGGCTGGTCGGCATCGTCGGTTTCGGTGAGGCGGACAACCTGGGGGGCGCCACCATCGCCCTGTTCGATCTCGAAACCGCACAGCGGCTCTTCGGGATGGAGGGCAAGTACAGCTCGATCGCGGTGGTGGCCGACGAGGAGACCAGCTCCGAAGCCCTGACCTCACGCATTCAGGCCGCGCTGCCCGAGGACATCAGCGCCGTTGCCGTCGCCGACGAGGTGGCGACGCAGACCGAGAGGATGAAGGAGGGTCTCGGCTTTCTCGAGACGGCCCTCCTCATCTTCGCCGCGGTGGCGGTGTTCGTGGGCGCCTTCATCATCCAGAACACGTTCCGGATCATCGTGCGGCAGAGACAGCGGGAGCTGGCCCTGATGCGAGCGGTGGGGGCCACCGGCAATCAGGTGATCGCCATGGTGGTGATCGAGGCGCTGCTGGTCGGGCTGGTCGCCTCGTTGCTGGGGATCCTGCTCGGGTTCGTCATCGCTTGGGGTCTCACCACAGTCATGGACGCCGCCGGGTTCAGCATGCCCAGCACCTCGGCGCCGCTGAACTTGCGGACCATCGTCGTCGGCCTGGCGGTGGGCATGCTGGTCACGGTTGCCGCTGCTCTGGTGCCCGCGGTGCGCGCCTCTCGCATCCCACCGGTCGCCGCACTCCACGACATGGATGTCACCCTGCGGATGTCGGATCGGGCGAGAGCAATCGTCGGGGGCATCCTGCTCCTGGTGGGCATGGGCTTCGTCGTCAGTGGGCTGCTCGACATCGGTCCGCTGGACCAGCTGACCCGGGTCGGGATCGGCGTCGTTCTGGTCTTCCTCGCGGTCAGCCTGCTCAGCTCCAACGTGGTGAGGCCCGCCGCCACCCTGCTGGGGCATCGGTCCGTGTTGACGGTGGTCGGGCTCGTCTCCGGTCTTGCCCTGGTCGGGACCGGGGTTGGCCTGGTCGTCTATGCCGCCTCGAGCGGGGCCGGGACGGTCGCCGCCATGCTCCCTCTGGCTTTGATCGCCGCGGCGGTAGGGGTCATGGCCGTCTATCTGGGCCTGACCGTGGTTCGCGACCGTTTCACCCCTTCCTTGGCTGTGCAGAACGCGGTGCGCAAACCGCGACGGACTGCGACGACCGCCTCGGCGCTGATGATCGGGCTCGCCCTGGTGACGTTCCTCTTCATCATGGGCGACTCGATCAAGGCGTCGGCAGGACGGGCCATCGAGGAGGGGCTGCGGGCCGACTACGTGATCAGCACCAACGCCTTCGTCGGCGGGTTCAGCCCCAAGCTGGCCGCTGACCTGGCACAACGGCCCGAGATCGCCGCGGTGACACCGATCCGGATCGGGTACTGGGATCTCGAAGGCAGGAACCTGATGGTGACCGGCCTCGACCCGACCACGGCGGACGAGACCCTGTTCATCGACATCGAACAGGGGGGGTTCGACTTGCTCGCCGATGGTGGCGTCCTCGTCCTCGACACCGTGGCCGAGGAGGAAGGCTGGGAGCTGGGTGACGAGATCCCCATGGGATTCGCCCGGGGGCTGCAGCGGGTCGAGATCGTCGGCATCTTCGCAGAGCAGAACCAGGTTCAGCCCTATGTGGTCAGTCTCGACTTCCTGACCGAGAACGCGAGCGGCTACGGAAGCGACGTCGACTATGTCGTCCTGGCCAAGGCCGCCGACGGGGTCGCGCCCGAGGTGTCCCGAGCCGCCGTCGAGTCGGTGGCAGCCGACTATGCCAACGGCACCGTGCACGACCAGGCCGAGTTCCGCCAGTCGCAGGAGGA
>DASUSU010000110.1:0-2950 GCA_036374915.1 Acidimicrobiia bacterium
TGGTGAAACCTCCGCCCGACCCGGAGCGGTGAGGCCTACTCGGTCACTCCCAACCTTCCATGAGGACGCCGAGTCGGGCCATCGCCTGGCCCCGTCTCGACCGGTAGGCCTCGAGCAGCCCGGCCACCAGCATCACCGAGATGCCTATCCCGGCCGCCAGGATCCAGAACACGGCCGATGCCGGCGCCGCTTCGGCTGCGGCGGCGAAGAGGAGCAGCACGGCGGACACCACCGCGATCGACGCGGCGGCGATGGCACGTCTCCGCACCCGGGACACGATGGCCCAGAGCAGGATCGCTCCGGCCATCGCGAACGGGATCAGGCCAAAGACGAGGCGGTTGGTGAACATCTCGACCAGCCCGGGGCCGGCGAGCAGCCCGATCCCGGCCCATTCCAGGATCATCACGTCCCAGCCCTGAGTCTCGCCGCCGCCGGCTCGGCGCACGGCGCGCAGGATCTCCACTTCGGCGATGAGGACCAGGCCGATGGGGATGGTGTACCACTGGGAGCTGCCCGAGATGCCCTCCGCCACTCCCAGGATGAAAGCGGCGGCGACTGCCGGCGGGCTGATGGCGAGCATGTCCGGCCTTCGCCTGACGATGCCGATAGCCAGTGTCTGCGCGGCCACCGAGAGCAGGACCGCGACCAGGAGAGCCCGGGCTGGCCAGTTGGCCACGGCGAGCAGCAGAGTCTCGAGGTTGGCGGCCAAGGCCAACACCACCAGGGCCCGGACCCAAACCGAATCCGGGGCGACACGCCATACCCACAACGAGGCCAGGGTGGCGGTCGCCGCCATCACCACCAGCCCGATCGCAAACGGGGTCGGCTCCCATCCCGAAGCGTCGGCGAGGAGGTTGAGCGTGGCCAGCCCGGTGAGCATCGACGTCTCTCGGAGCCAGGCAAGCGCCAGCGGCACCGCGGCCCGAGCCAACCCGACACCGAGCAGGGCCCCGCCGACGGTCAGGACATAGGCGTCACCGGCATCTCCGCGGTAGAAGAAGGCGGCGATGAGCACCCCGAGGCCTGCCAGCGCGGCCCAGGCCCGGGCCGTCCCCAGGGCCCTGTCCCGATCCTCGGCCGAGGGGACACGGAGGCGGGCGATCTCGGCGACTGCCACCATCAGCATCCCGAAGACGACCGCGCTGACTCGAAGCGCGGTGGAGCGGTCCCATCCTGCCGCCGGGATCGCGGTGAGCCATGCCAGTGCGGTGACGAGAGGAGGGAGCAGTCGAAGCGAGGGCCCGACCCTCGGCCAGAGCAGCTGGATCGAAACGGCGAGCAGGGCGAAGCCCGTGGTCAGGCCGAACCCGGTGATGGCCACGCTCCCGGTTGCCACCGGAATCGCCGCGGCGAGGAGCCCGGTGGTGGCCAGACCTGCCCAGACCGCCAGGGTTTCGTCCCGGAGCCGAGCGGTCCGGGTCGTGATGGTCAGCACCAGGGCCAGCGCACCGAACAGGTATCCGGAGTAGTCGATCGCCCGGTCGGCGGGGTACGCCTGCCAGTCGATCACCGCCAGCCAGGTCAGCCCGGCCGAGCCAACGGCGATGAGGAGATAGGAGAACCGGTCCTGCTCCTCGGCGATCCGGGTGCCGACGATGCCCCGGACCGAGGTGGCGGCCAGGGCGAGGGCGGGCCACGGGCCGCCTGCCTCCATGGCGGCGAGGATGACGAGGACGTTCCCGGTCTCGACCCAGACGCGTCCACGTCGCCAGATCCCGACCAGGATCGAGAGCAGACCGAAGGCGAGCTCAGTGCGGAGCAGGTCGTCGGCCTCGACCGCAATCACCAGGGCGAAACCACCGATCAGGTGGGCCACCGCCAGGGGGGCGAGATCCCAGCGAGTCCACAGGTTCCTCGCCGCGGTCTCCGACTGATAGCGGGCGAAGACCCAGGCGAGGGCGACCAGCGGTGCGGCCAGCGCGATGTAGACCCAGGGCTCGTCGAAAGGCGAGACCGGGGACAGGGCGGTGAAGCCGACCGCCACCAAACCGAGACCGGGCACGGTGACCGAGCCGGCACGGACCAGATAGGCCACCAGCAGGTAGACGGCGCCCGCTCCAATCGACCACCAGCCGAAGATCCGGGGCGGCTCGGTGTACACCGGGGCCAGGGCGAGCGGCATCACCACCGCTCCGATCAGGCTCGGGTGGCGCAGCCACTCCACTCGGAGCATCTCCCCGATCCGTCGCCGCCCGGCGATGATGTCGTCGCCGGCCAGCCCTCCGACCAGCAGGATCGCCCCCCAGATCAGGGCGGCCAGATGGAGCGAATCGGAGGGGACACCGGCGCGGTCCCCGACCAGCACGGCCAACAGGACCGTGTCGACCCAGGCGGCCCAGACGAACCAGGTAGGACGAGGCGGGACGAGCAACCCGGCCACCGCGAGCACCGACAGGGCGGCGATGATCATCGGCCCGGAGTCAGGGATGGCCAGTCCGATGCCGCCCAGTGAGGCGATTGTGGCGGCGAGAGCCGGGGCCATGCTGGCGGGACGGCGCGAATCGAAGATACGGGAGGCGGCTGCGTATCCGACCCCGATCAGGGCCAGGGTCACCCCTCTCCAAGAAGGATGCGAGGCGTAGCTGCCCCACAGATCGAGAGCAGTGATCGCCGCCAGAGGAGTGCTCACCACCGCCATGACCGGCACCGGCCACCCTGCCGCCGCGGCAAGCCACGTGTCGCCGGTTCGACTCGCGGCCCGGTCGAGCAGAGCGGTGACGGTGTCGCCTTCGAGCTCGGATGCGATCAACGATGCGATCCAACCCAGTGCCCAGGCCCCGAGGACCATCGCCCGGGCCGGGCCGGAGGGGAGAAAGAGCAAGGAACCGGTTCCGAAAAGATGACCGATAACCGCCACATGTGAGGCGGGGGCCCGGCGGATGGTGGCCGAGGCCAGGACCAGGGCCAGGCCGATCCCGGCCCAGACCATCGACTGAATCTCTGCCGAGTA
>DASUSU010000111.1:0-4731 GCA_036374915.1 Acidimicrobiia bacterium
CATCGCTCAGTGTCGTCGTCCCTACGATGGGGAATCCGTTGGAGGCAGCGGCGTCCTGGGCGTCGGCCGTGGCCAGAGCCGGGAACCCGGGGAGGTTGACCACCCCGGCCAGAGCCGCCGAGTCCGCCGCGGCCTGGAGCCGGGAGTTGTGGAGATAGACCCAACCCAGGTCGACTGCGAATGCACTCGTCGTCAGCAAAACGGTGAGAAGCCCGGCCACCCAGAACAGAGCTGCACCTGTGTCCTCGCGGAAGCGTTCACGGAGTCTTCTCATGGGGCGAAACCTTCCGGTTCGACGCGGGAGATGGCGGTCTCATCGATCTCGATGAAACCGGTGAAGGGGGGGAACTGGGTGAACCAGTTGTGGCGGTGGACGATCCTCATTCCGAGGATGTCGAGGGGGGTCGCTCCGCCCGCCAGGACATAGCGGGACGACGGCGGGTAGTTGGTTCCCGGGTAACCATTCCAGTCGTCACAATCTTCGGGATCACCAGCAGTGAATGTGTAGACGTTTGTGGAGCCGGGCCCGATCTGGTTGCCGTTGACATCGGCCTTGTAGACCTCGATCCGCTGCAGGTCTTCGAAGCGGCCGGCCACGGTGAGCGTGTCGACCGCGGCTAGGAGGGCGGAACAATCGGCGTCGTTGTCGTCCCCTTTTGCGGTGAGGATGCGGACCCCGTCGCGGACCGCGTTGGAGGCCGTGAGCAAGTCGCGGAAGGCGCCGCCCACCTCCAGGGTCCCGATCAGGGTGAGGATGAGCATCGGGAGGACCATGGCCATCTCGATCAGCGCCGTCCCACGATCGCGACGTGACCGCAGTCGCCCGAAGAATCCCCTGTTGCGTCTTCCTGCTCTCTTGTCTTTCATTCCACCCACCGGGCACGACCTCATCTCTACGACCACGGCGTTGCCCGTCGATTAGTCACCGACTTGATTCAATTTCGGCCGTTCGCGCCCATGTCTGAAGGCGGAATTGGCTATGGGTGGAAATGGGGTCGATCGACCCAAACCGGTTGACGCCCCCTCGATGGAGGGCTACGGGGCTACTCGACCAGGTGGATCGGGTTGCCGATCATGTAGGCCCGCCAGGTGGTGGTGTCCTGCACACCGCCCGGGTAGTCGTAGTCGACCTTCCACCAGCAGTCGGTGCATGCGTATTCCGCCGGAAGGTCCAGCTCGAACTTGAGCCAATCTGCGTCGTATTCCTGCGTAGCCACCGCTTCCTGGCAGTCGTTGCCAGGGCCAATCGTGTTGAGCAGGGCCCAGTTCGAGGTGACGGTTGGGCGGGTGTAGACCCGGCACTCCCCGTCGTCGAATGTGTCGCCGCTCGGGTCCACGATCTTGAGAGTGCCGCCCCCCGGAGCATCGCCCGGGTCCCACAGCTCGACCACGAAGGTCTTCCCGTGGTAGTAGCTGGGCACTTCGGCCAGGTAGAACGATGTGGTCGTCCCGCTGGCGTTGTTGTACAGAGCAAAGT
Source organism: Acidimicrobiia bacterium (assembly GCA_036374915.1). Classification (GTDB taxonomy): domain Bacteria; phylum Actinomycetota; class Acidimicrobiia; order Spongiisociales; family ZC4RG35; genus JARDZU01. Next base: position 1,478 of record DASUSU010000111.1, read on the forward strand.
CACCGAGCCCGAACAGGTTCGCTCCGGCACCCGTGGCCCTGACCGCATAGCGGTTGAGACCGGCCCGGTCGGTGGTGGCGCCCGGGTCCTGGATCATGATCTGCAGGACGTAGATCCCCGAGCCCGATTGGGTCCAGCAGGCGTCGCCGTCGGGCTCGGTCCAGGAGTAGCCGCTAGTCGTCGGCACTTGAGGCTGCGGAGGCAAAACGGCGGTGCAGAGAAGGGCGTTGTCCGAGACATCGAGCGGGGTCGGATCGGGGGCGTAGAGGTTGACGATGATGGTCGGGCCGCAATCCGGGGAGGCGCTCGGTCCCCAGTCCTCACAGCCGCGGTCGCCGGTACGGATGAGGTCCGAGGTCGGATTCCCACCCGAGGTGTTGTGGAAGGCGAGGTCGTTGCCTTGGACCGTGAAGCTCCCGCTCGATTCGATCCCGTACAGGTATCCGCTCGACCGGGCGGGGGGAGAGGTGTTCTGGGGACAGGCGGGATTGTCCGTCTGGCTCGTGCACCACGAGGAGTAGGCGTCCCCCATGGAGGTGGCGGTCCACTTGCCGTGGATGTTCGCCCAGAAGTTGGGTTGGCCGGTACAGCCCGGTTGGGTGGGATCACAGTCGTTGCCGAACTGGTTGTCCGGGCTCCCCAGCTTGAGGGGCGGTATGTACTCGGCGACCGCGGTGCGGGAGATGGTCATGGTGTCGAAGCCGAGCACCTTGGCGAAGAAGGTGGGCACGACGTCACGAACCGTGACCTGGAGCTTGTTCGGCTCGCCGGGGACGGCGGCGGGCAACACGTCGACATCGGTGAGACCGTTGTCGTACCCGTTGCGCATGGCGATGTCGATAGCGGTGGAGTCGGCGGTGCCCGGTTGTCCCGGAAGCCAGATCACGCCGCCCAGGGCAGCGGCGTCGGCAGCCCGCTGGATCCGGCTGGCGTTGAGGTAGAACCAGGCGAGGTCGGAGCCGAAAGCGGCCATCCCCATCAACACCACCATCGAGGCGGCGACCAGGGCCAGGGCGGCGCCCTTGTCGTCGTCCTTTCTCATCCACCTGCGAAGACGTGTCATTGAGTCCCCTTGGTGTCGGGCTCGATCTGCATCACGGCCGTCTCCCCCCAGTCGACGGTGGGAAACGGGAAGATCCCGGTGACGCTGTTGTGGGTGAAGGTCACCTCGACCCCGAGGACGTCGAGCCCGGGGGGCACGCGGTCCCGGGAGGCGGCGGTCCAGGGGCACCCGTTGTCGCAGTTGAGGGAGTGGCCCGGGGCGTCGCAGGCGAGGGCGCCGCCGGGCGAGTACTCGTTGATCGCTCCCACGATCGGATCTCCGGCCCCGTCGGCCTTGAAGATCGTGACGGTTTCCAGGTCGCCGAATCGGAGATTGCACGCCGCCTCTTCGACTGCCTCCAGGACCAGGGCGTCGGCTGTGGGGATGTCGGCTGCGGCGGCCCCGGTTCGTGCCCCCTCCCGGGCGGCATTGCTCACAGTCAGATAGTCGATGACCAGGAAGCCGATCTCGGAGAGCCCGATGGCGAGCAACAAGAGGACGGGGAGGATCAGCCCCACCTCGACCAGTGAGGCGCCACGATCGCGGTGACGTCTCATGAGGAGAACACCTGGGGCTCGATCTGGAAGTCGGTGACCGTGGTGAAGTCGCTGGAAGGCACGAAGTAGCCGGTCAGCCACTCGTGGGTGAACTCGACCTGTACCGCGATCCGATCGAGACCGGGGGCTTCCACATCGCGGGTGGCCGGGTCCCAGCCGGGCGGAGCGTAGGTGTCGCGGAACGGCTCGGGGCACGGCGTCCAGTCACAACAGCCGACCAGGGTCGAGCCGGGCGAGTTGTCGCTGCAGTCGCTGCCCGGCGTGAAGGTGTAGTCCTCGCCGATCGCCGGGGCCCCGGCGTTGAAGATGCGGATGTTGATCCCATCGGCGATCCCGGCCGGGGCCAGGGTGCGCTCCACGTCGCGTAGGATCTGGATGTCGGCAGTGGGGTCGTCGCCATAGGTGGCGCCGGCTCGGGCCCCCTCGCGGGCGGCGTGGCTGACCGAGAGCCAGTCCTTGAAGGCGAGGCCGAACTCGACGACGGCAAAGAGGGCGAGGAAGAGCAAGGCGTACACCAGCGCCGCCTCGACCAGGGTCGCCCCTCGATCATCTCGTCGCTCGGTTGTCATCTGCCCCTATCCCGTTCTGGTCCCAGCTACCACGCTCCGTAGGGTCTGCCTACTCTCCGTGGTCACAGAGGGTGAGCACCGAGATCGCAGGTCTCCATCGGGTGGTGTCAGGCTACGCCGGGGAATCGGGCTGACAAGTGGGTCTGTCGACCCGATCGGCCCAGATGGTCATTGCCCGACCAGACGCCGGTTCTTCAGCTTGGCCCTCAGGTAGTCGGCGTTCATCATCGCGATGAAGTCGATCGAGATCGACTTGGGACAGGCCTTCTCGCACTCGGCGTGGTTGGTGCAGGAGCCGAAGTACTCCTCCATGACCTCCACCATGTTCTCGGTCCTGGTCCAGCGTTCCGCCTGACCCTGGGGCAGCAGGTTGAGATGGCCGATCTTGGCTGCGGTGAACAGGTTGGCCGCCCCGTTGGGACAGGCGGCGACACAGGCGCCACAACCGATGCATGCGGCGGCGTCGAAGGCCGTATCGGCGGCCTGTTTCGGGACCGGGATCAGGTTGGCGTCGGGCGCCGACCCGGTGTCCACCGTGATGTACCCGCCCGCCTCGATGATCCGGTCGAATGCGCTCCGGTCGACCACCAGATCCTTGACCAGGGGGAACCCGGCCGCCCGCCATGGCTCGACGGTGATGGTGGCGCCATCCCTGAACTTGCGCATGTGGAGCTGGCAGGTGGCGGTGCCGAGCTGGGGACCGTGGGCCTGACCGTCGATCATCACCCCACAGGAGCCGCAGATGCCCTCCCGGCAGTCGTGGTCGAAGGCCACCGGCTCCTCACCCTGGCTGACCAGACGCTCGTTGAGCACGTCGAGCATCTCGAGGAACGACATCTCCTCGGAGATGCCCCCCACCTCGTAGGTCTTGAACCCTCCCGCATCGGTCGGCCCCGCCTGACGCCAGACCTGGAGCGTCACGTTCACCTGTAGCTCCTTGTGGTCAGCGCCACGTTCTCGAACTCGAGTTGCTCCAGGTTGAGCTGGGGTCGTCCCGGGTCGCCGGTCCACTCCCACACCGCGACGTGAGCGAACTCGTCGTCACGACGAAGTGCCTCGCCTTCCGCAGTCTGGTACTCCTCGCGG
>DASUSU010000112.1:0-2830 GCA_036374915.1 Acidimicrobiia bacterium
TAGATGCCCACGATGGACGCGATGACACCGATCGCACGAGCGATCACGGGGAAGACCAGACCAAGGGCCGGGTTCGCGCCGATCGACTCGAAGGCCGCGACGCCGAGGATGATCGAGGCGACCAGGGTCACCTCGTAGCTCTCGAACAGGTCCGAGGCCATCCCGGCACAGTCCCCGACATTGTCGCCGACGTTGTCGGCGATGGTGGCCGGGTTGCGGGGGTCGTCCTCGGGAATGCCCTGCTCGATCTTGCCCACCAGATCGGCCCCGACGTCGGCCGCCTTGGTGAAGATCCCCCCTCCGACCCGGAGGAAGAGAGCCAGCAGCGAGCCCCCGAACCCGAACCCGATCAGGATCGCCGAGGAAGTGTTCTGGAAGACCATGATGATGATCGTGGCCCCGAGAAGGCCGAGGCCGACGGTGAACATCCCGGCCACGCCTCCGGTGCGGAAGGCCACCTTGAGCGCGGCGGGGAGCGATCCCGACCGCGCCGCGGCTGCGGTGCGAACGTTGCCCCTCACCGCCAGGGACATCCCGATGAAGCCGGTCAGACCGGAGAGAAAACAGCCGGCGACGAAGGCGACGGTTCGGAACGCACCCGACTCGACGAAGCTGAGCGCCTCCGACCCCTCCGGGGTGAGCACTGCGGTCGAGGTGAAGAAGACGATGAGGGCGAGCGGGACCAGGATGACGGCAATGGTGCGGAACTGACGACGCAGATAGGCCATTGCGCCCTCCTGGATGGCAGCGGCGATCTCCTGCATCGCCTGGGTGCCCTGGTCCGCCTTGAGCACGCCGCGGGAGAGGACCACCCCCACCGCCAGGGCGAGCACCGCAGTGGCTGCCGCCACCCATAGCCAGAGCCACTCGGCGCTTCCGAGGGTGAACTCCTGATAGCCGCCTTCAGCAGCCAAGATCGACAGGTTCAAGGGGTCGTCCTTTGCGGGGATGCGGGGCGAGACTGTAGTTGGGGCCGGTACCTGTCGACAATCAACTTCGGGTCCGCTGTCTACGGTTGTCGCGCCGAATATTCAAGGAGAGTTCACGGTGCTCGATGGGCTGGTCGAATGGGTGACTTCGGTGGTCGAAACCCTGGGTTACGGCGGTGTCGCCTTCCTGGTCGCGCTGGAGAACCTGTTCCCTCCCATCCCCTCCGAGGTCGTCTTGCCCCTGGCCGGTTTCGTCTCCGCCGGGGGCGAGGCGTCGTTCCTCGGCATGGTCCTCGCTGCCACCATCGGGTCGATGGTGGGGGCCTTCGTCCTCTACGGGATCTCCGCCGCGATCGGCCCGATCCGGCTCCGTGCCCTGGTCGTTCGCTACGGGCGTTGGTTCGGGTTGGACGAAGCCGACCTCGACCGGACCGAGTCATGGTTCGATCGCCGCGCCAACCTCGCGGTGCTGCTGTGCCGTTGTGTGCCACTGATGAGGTCCCTGATCTCGATCCCGGCCGGCTTCAGGCGAATGCAGATGGTCCCGTTCGCTTCCTACACCCTGTTGGGAAGCGTGGTCTGGAACGTCCTGTTGGTCGGAGCGGGGTACCTGCTCGGCGAGCGATGGCACCGGGTCGAACAGCCGCTCGAGCTGTTCCAGACCGCGGTGCTGGTGGTGATCGGTGTGGCCGTCGCCTGGTTCGTGTGGCGGCGCATCGTCCGGCCCCGTCTTCGCGCGTCCTGAGTCGATTCGACCGGTTCGCCCATGGACGGACGGTCTTCGTGGGCCGGCCCCCGAGACCGCTCAACTATCCGGCCCAAACCGCCGATCATTGGACAGAAGGAGCAATCCCCTAATCCCGACCCAAGCAGAATCCCGATCCCGACTGGGATCAATCGTACGTCTGGCCGCACTGCTCGTCACCGCAGTCGCCGTCACCTTCGGCCTGATCGTTGCGTTGGGCACGTCGTTCGTTGATACGACCGTGTCTGGCGCGCTCTACACCGCGGTGGCCGTCGGGTCCGGTCTGGTCTTGATCGCCGCCGCCTTCACCGGGACCGGAAGGGCCCGGGTCGCCTGGACCTTGGTGGGCGCCGGCATCCTGTCCTGGGGGATAGGGGAGGCGGTGTGGGTGATCCAGGCCACGACAGGGGAGATCCCCTACCCGGGCCCTGCCGACTTCTTCTACATCGCCGGGTATCCGCTGATCTTCGCCGGGGTGATCGCTCTTCCCTATCTGCGTCCCGGTCGATACGAGCGTCTCCGTCTTGCCATCGATGCCGTGGCGGGGTCGGTTTCCCTCGCCGTCATCATGTGGGTGGCCTATCTCTCCGAGGTGGTGAGTCTGGGCTCCGACCCGTTGGAGACCATCCTCAACGTGACCTATCCCAGCGCCGACATCCTGCTGGTCACCGCGCTCATGGTGTTGGCCATGCGCAGGTCCGAGCAGCGGCTCGATCTCCGCATCGTCATGCTCGCAGGGGCGGTTGCATTGACGGCCTTCGCCGATGTGGTGTTCGCGCTCCAGGTTGCGGCCGAGACCTACGTGGAGTGGGCCTGGCTCGATGGGTGGTGGCTGTTCGGCTACGGCTTGTTCGCCCTCACCGCCTGGTACGTGACCAGACCTCCCCGGTCCCAGGAGAGCACCTACCGGTCGGCGCGACCGTGGCAGTTGGCTGCCCCGTACTCGGCGGTGGCGGCGTTGTTCCTGGCCCGGCTGGTCAGCAGCAGCGGCAATGACTTTCTCCTCAATGCCGCCACCACCGCGGTGGCAGTGCTGGTCGTGCTCCGTCAGAACCTGGTGGTGCGAGAGAGGCGAGAGCTGCTCGAGCGCCAGCGTGACGATCTGGTCGCCTCGGTCTCCCATGAGCTGAGGACCCCGCTCACCGGGATCCAGGGA
>DASUSU010000113.1:0-4352 GCA_036374915.1 Acidimicrobiia bacterium
ACGGACCCCGGCCACGTCGAGATGTTCCAGCGGTCCGAGCTGTTCGGGGATCCGGGAGAGAGCCTCGACCCGGTCGAAGGACACCCCCGAGGCCAATGCTTTTCTCAGTTCGGGCCGGTGACCGGTCCGGCGCATGGTCCGGACCAGAGCTTTGGCCGTCTCCGGGCCGACGTCGAGACGGGAGGCGGTCCACTCCGAGAGGGAACGGCATCCGTCTGCGGTGGCCACCTGCCGGGAGTCCAACTCCTCGAGAATCGCCAGATCCACCGCGGCGAGACGGGACCTCAGCATCTGATTCGAGATCAGCTCCTGTTCCAACCGGTCGGTGGTCCACTCCCCATAACCCATCCCCCGAACATACGTTCCCCCAGGGACAGATTCAAGAGTTTCGAAGCCGGGATCCGGAGATTTTCTCGTGAATCTCCGAGATGGAGAGCTAGGCCTTCTCGATGTCGTCGAGTAGCTCTTGCCAGCTCTTGGAGAACTTGGACACACCCTCGTCTTCGAGCACCTGGACTACATCCTGATAGTCGACCCCGACGTCGGCCAGCCGGGCCAGGTCGAGTTTGGCCTGCTCGATGTCGTATTCGGTGAACGGCGCCGGGGACGGATTGCCATGGTCCTGGTAGGCGTCGATGGTGTCGAGGGGCATGGTGTTGATCGTGTCCGGTGCCACCAGGTTCTCCACGTAGAGCAGGTCCGGATAGTCCGGGTTCTTGGTCGAGGTAGAGGCCCAGAGAGGTTTCTGGACTCGTGCCCCCACTTCGGCGAGGGCCTTGTACCGATCAGTCCCGAACTGCTCCAGGAAGAGGCCATAGGCGACTCTGGCGTTGGCGTTGGCGGTGACACCCTTCAGCGAGGCGGCCTCGAGGGTGTCGATCTCGTCGAGCCTGCGGTCCACTTCGGTGTCGAATCGAGAGACGAAGAACGAGGCGACCGAGGCCACCTTGCTCAGGTCCCCTCCCGCGGCGTGAAGTTCCTCCATGCCGCCGAGATAGGCGTCCATCACGTGCTTGTACCGCTCCAGCGAGAAGATCAGGGTGATGTTCACCGAGATGCCTTCGGCGATGAGACGTCTGATCGCGGGGATGCCCTCGGGGGTGGCGGGGATCTTCACCAGCAGGTTGGGCCGGTCGATCTGCTTGATCCAGTCTCTCGCCTCGGTGACACTCGCCTCGGTGTCGCCGGCCAGGGTCGGGGACACCTCGACCGAGACGAATCCGTCTCGTCCCCCGGTTGTCTCGAACACCTCGAGCAGCTCGTCGCATGCCCTCTGCAGGTCGGCGGCCATCAGGGTCTTGGCGATCTCCTCCGCCGAGACGCCTGCGGACTTGAGGTCGGCGAGCTGTTGGTCGTACTCGGAGGAGCCGACGATGGCCCCGGCGAAGATGGTCGGGTTGGAGGTGACCCCGGTGACGGCATCGTGCTCGATCCTGCGGGCCAGCTCGCCGGAGTCGAGCATCGCCTTGGAGATCTGGTCCGACCAGATGGACACACCGGCTGCGGCCAGCCCGTGCAGGTTGGATTGGCTCATGGGACAAGGGTAGGGCAGTACCCGGGCTGCGCCGCCCGAGCCGGGCGATAGCCTTGCCCCAGGCATGGTCGATGCGGTCCTCGTCGAGCCCGATGGGCTGGCCGCCACCCGGGAACCGCCCCGGTCGGGCCCGGGTCGGGGTCGGGTCCTGGCAGTGGCGGTGGGCGTGGTTGCGACCGGTCTGTTCCTGATCGCCGGCGCCTACGACCGAAGCGACGGCGAGATGCCGGGCCGGGACCTGATCCAGGCCTATCTCGATGCCTGGTACGGCGGAGACTTCGACACCGCGGCAAGTCTGCGGGCGCCGGAGCGGGTGCGCACCGGGCCGTCAGAGGACCGGGCCCGTGGCGAGGTGCAGTATCAGGCGATTCTGGGGGCGCGGGCCGAGCTGCTCGGCTGCGAGCCGCTTCCACCGGCAACCGTCCGTTGTGACGTCGCCTACAGCAACGCACTCAACCAGGCGGCGGGGGCGGCGCCCGCGGTCGTCGCCCAACAGTTCGGTATCAGGGACGGTCTCCTCCTCTTCGTCGCCGGGCCCTATCTAGAGGACGAGATGCTGCGGGCCAGCTTCGGGGACTTTGCCGCCGGGCACATCCCCGACGAGTACGAGGACGCCTGTGCCCAAGAGCCCAACTACCAGCCGCCGAGCTGTGCCGAGCTCAAGCTGAGATACCTCGAGAAGTGGGCCGATTGGCGCCGGTTGGAGGCGGGCTGATCCCAACTAGCCTTCCCGGTCGGCAATGCCGAGACGCATCCTCATCGCCAAACCCGGCCTCGACGGCCACGACCGCGGGGCGAAAGTGATCGCCCGCGCATTGCGCGACGCAGGTTTCGAAGTGATCTACTCCGGTCTGCACCAGACCCCGGCTCAGATCGCAGAGACAGCGGTGCAGGAGGACGTCGACGCGGTCGGTCTCTCATCGCTGTCCGGGGCGCACCGGACACTCTTCCCGCAGGTGGTGGAGGAGCTGGCGGCGCGCGACGCCGACGATGTGATGGTGTTCGGGGGCGGGGTCATCCCAGAATCGGACTTTCAAGCTCTCCTCGACGCCGGGCTCGCCACCATTTTCACCCCGGGCACCGCTCTCGACACCATCACCGCATGGGCCGAGGCCAACGTCCCGGCCAAGGCCTGAACCGGCAACGACAGAAGGGAACCAGTTGAAGATCCACGAGTACCAGGCCAAGACGCTGATGGCGGCCCGGGGGATACCGGTGCCTCTGGGCCGGGCGGCCACGACCGCCGAGGAGGCGGTCGCGGCGGTACGGCCCCTGATCGAGGAGTCGGGCAACCGGGTCGTGGTGCTCAAGGCGCAGATCCACGCCGGGGGGCGGGGCAAGGGCACGTTTGAAGAACATCCGGATCTGCGAGGGGTGAACGTGATAACCGACGGGATCGACGGGGGCCCGGAGGCGGCGGAGGCCAGGGTGGCCGAGCTGGCGGCCAAGATGCTCGGCTCGACCCTGGTGACGGTGCAGACCGGACCCGAGGGCAAGGTGGTCAACCGGGTCTACCTCGAGCAAGGTGTCGACATCGCCCGCGAGCTCTACCTGGCGGTGCTCCTCGACCGATCGGTGGGCCGCAACATCGTCATGGCCTCGACCGAAGGGGGGGTGGAGATCGAGAAGGTGGCCGAGGAGACCCCGGAGAAGATCCTGAGACAGGAGATCGACCCGGCCATCGGTCTCGCCGACTTCCAGGCCAACGAGCTGGCGGTGGGTCTGGGCATCGAGGGGGACTCCGCCAAGTCCTTCATCAGGTTCGTCAAGGCGTTGGACCGGGCCGCCACCGAGCTGGACACCGACCTGATCGAGATAAACCCGATGGTGGTCACCGGCGGGGGCCAGGTGATGGCCCTGGACGGGAAGATGGCCTTCGACGACAACGCCCTGTTCCGTCACCCCGACGTGGCGGCCATGCGCGACGAGAGCGAGGAGGACCCGGCCGAGGTGGCGGCCAAGGAGGCCGGGCTCAACTACATCAAGCTGGACGGGACCATCGGCTGTCTGGTCAACGGGGCAGGGCTGGCCATGGCCACCATGGACACCATCAAGCACGTCGGCGGGGAACCGGCCAACTTCCTCGACGTGGGTGGAGGGGCCGACGAGGGCCAGGTCACGACCGCCTTCCAGATCATCACCAAGGACCCGGCGGTGAAAGGGATATTCGTCAACATCTTCGGGGGGATCATGCGTTGTGACGTCATCGCCACCGGCATCGTGGCCGCGGTCAGGAACGTCGGGTTGAGCGTCCCGCTGGTGGTGCGTCTCGAGGGCACAAACGTGGAGAAGGGCAAGGAGATCCTCAGGGAGTCCGGTCTCGACGTGGTGGCGGCGGACAGTCTCCGGGACGGCGCCGAGAAGATCGTGGAGCTGGTCTGATGAGCATCCTGGTAGGAAAGGACACCCGGGTTCTGATCCAGGGGCTGGGCAAGACCGGCCAGTTCCACACCGACAAGGCCATCGCGTACGGGACCCAGATGGTGGGTGCGGTCCACCCTTCCCGAAGCGGCGCAGTCGCCCACTTCGAAGGCGAGACCGATCACTCGGGGGTACCGGGTCGTGACGACACCTATTCGGTCGACCTGCCGGTGTTCGCCACCGTCAAGCAGGCTGTGGCCGAGACCAGGGCCAATGCCTCGGTGGTCTACGTGCCGCCGCCATTCGCCGCCGACGCCATCATGGAGGGGGCTGCCGCAGGTCTCGATCTGGTGGTGGCCATCACCGAAGGTGTCCCCGTCGCCGACATGATCAAGGCGAAGCGTTACCTGGCGGACAAGCCGACCCGGCTCGTCGGCCCGAACTGCCCCGGTGTGAT
>DASUSU010000114.1:0-3685 GCA_036374915.1 Acidimicrobiia bacterium
TGCGGCGCCTGTACCGTCCATCTCGACGGCAAGCCGGTCAAGTCGTGCACCATCTTCGCCGTCCAGGCCGAAGGCGCCACCGTCACCACCATCGAGGGGCTCGCCAGCAATGGCGAGCTTCATCCGGTTCAGGAGGGTTTCTGGGAGCGACACGGCCTCCAGTGCGGATTCTGCACCCCGGGGATGATCATGTCCTCGGCCGCGTTGCTCGCCGACAACCCCAATCCGAGCGACGACGAGATCCGGCACGGGATCGAAGGGAACCTCTGCCGCTGCACCGGCTATCACAACATCGTGCGGGCGGTGGAATACGCCGGGGCCAAGATGCGCGGCGAAGAGCCACCGGCTCCGGATTGGGAGGAGGCCCACTGATGGCTACGACCAGTGTCATGGGCGGCGCCGTCCGCCGTCGCGAGGACCCTGCACTGATTCGGGGAACCGGGACCTACACCGACGACGTCGCCGCGGTCGGCCTGCTTCACGTCGCGTTCACCCGCTCCCCCGTTGCCCGGGCCAAGATCACCAAACTCGACACCTCGGCGGCGAAGACGATGCCCGGTGTCGTTGCCGTGTTCACCCACGACGATGTCGCCCACCTGGGACCACTGGTGGCCCAGGTACCGATCGGGAAGCTGCGCCCCCTTCTCGCCGACGGCGAGGTGAACCATGTCGGCGAGGCGATCGCGATGGTGGTCGCCGAGGACCGCTACCTCGCCCAGGACGCGGCCGATGCGGTCGTCGTCGACTATGACGTCCTCCCCGCCGTGATCGACTTGAAGAAGGCCGCCTCCGACGAGGTGAAGGTCCACGACGAGCTGGACTCCAACATCATCCACAGCTGGACCTACCACGGGTATTGGGAGGCATTGGGCCTCGAGGATCAGACCCCACAGGTCGATGCCGCCATGGAGCGCGACGACGCCGTGGTGGTGACGCTGGAGATGACCAACCAGCGGCTCATCCCGGTTGCCATCGAGCCCCGCTCGGTGATGGCCGAGTACAACCCCGGCTACGACCGGTTCACCGTCTACACCTCTTCGCAGGTTCCCCACGCCCTGTCCGGGGCGATCTCCAAGACGCTGGGAATGCGGGCCAGCGACGTGAGGGTGATCGCCCCCGAGGTGGGCGGAGGCTTCGGCTCGAAGCTCAACATCTACAACGACGAGATCCTGACCGCCTGGGCATCGAAGGAGTTGGGCCGGCCGGTCAAGTGGACCGAGACGAGACGGGAGGCGGTCGGATCGACGATCCACGGGAGGGGTTGGATCGGGACAGCCACCCTGGTCGGCACCAAGGACGGCGAGTTCCTCGGCTACAAGCTCGACGCCATCGCCGACATGGGCGCCTACACCCAGAACTTCACGGTGGCGATCCCGCTGCTCGGGCTCTGGATCGCCTCGGGCCAGTACAAGATGCCGGTGGGGTGGAAGGTCGACTGTGTGGTCACCAACACCATGACCACCGACGCCTACCGCGGTGCCGGGCGCCCCGAGGCGATCTACTACCTGGAGCGGATCATCGACGCCTACGCCCACGAGATCGGAATGGACCCATTCGAGGTGCGGAAGAAGAACTTCTGGCAGCCGGACGAGTTCCCGGCGACGATGGGATGCGGGTTCGCCCTCGACTCGGGCAACTACGCCGCCGCCGTGGACAAGCTGATCGAGGTCAGCGACTACGCCGGGATGCGGAAGCGACAGGAGGAGGCGCGCGCCGAGGGCCGGCTGGTCGGGATCGGCGTCGGCTCCTACGTCGAGGTGTGCGGGTTCGGACCGGCGGTCCTGGCCGAGATCGGGTTCTCCTGGGCCAATTACGGGCTGCCCGCCTCGTTCAACGGGACCGGGCTGGTCCGGGTCAACCCTGACGCCACGGCGACGGTGGTCATCGGCACCGGGCCCACCGGCCAGGGGCACGAGACCACCTGGGCCCAGATCGTTGGCGACGGGCTCGGGATCCCGGTGGAGGACATCAGGGTTCATCACGGCGACACCCGGGACCATCCGATGGGAATCGGGACCTTTGGCAGCCGGTCGATCTCGGTCGACGGCACGGCGACCTTCGCCGCTACGCAGAGAGTGAAGGAGAAGGCGGCGAAGATCGCCGCCCATCTGCTCGAAGCGTCGGCCGAGGACATCGTGCTCGTCGACGGCGGCGCCCACGTGGCCGGGTCTCCGGACAAGCGGGTCGAGTGGGCGGCCATCGCCAAGGCGGCATATCAGTCCCACACCCTTCCCGAAGGCCTGGAGTCGGGGCTGGAAGCGGAGAGCGTGTTCAGCCCGGGCAATGCCACCTGGCCGTTCGGCACCCACCTGGCCATGGTCGAAGTCGACCCCGAGACCGGCGACGTCGAGCTTCTCGAGTACCACGCCGTCGACGACTGCGGGCACGTCGTGAACCCGATGATCGTCACCGGTCAGGTTCACGGGGGGATCGCCCAGGGCATCGGGCAGGCCATGTTCGAGGACGCGATTTACGACGACGAGGGCAACATGCTCACCGGATCGCTGCTCGACTACCTGTTGCCGACCGCCTCGGATCTCCCCGCCTTCGACCTGCATCGGACGGTCACCCCGACCGATGTGAACCCGATGGGCGTCAAGGGGATCGGCGAGGCAGGGACCATCGGCTCGGCGCACACCCTGGTCAACGCCGTTGTCGACGCATTGACCCCTCTCGGCGTGAAACACGTCGACATGCCGGTCAGACCGAAGCGGGTGTGGGCGGCGATGCAGGAAGCGAGGGCTTGACATGTACCCGAGACAGTTCGACTACGTGGCGCCATCCACCCTGGACGAGGCGTTGGGTGCGGTCGGCGAGGGTTCCAAGGTCATGGCGGGCGGGATGTCCCTCATCCCGTTGATGAAGACCCGCCTCTTCTCGCCCGCGGTCGTCGTCGACATCGGGCGGATCCCCGGTCTCGACGCGGTGAGCGACTCCGGCGACCACATCTCGCTGCCCGCGCTGGTGCGTCATGCCACCACCGCCTCGGACCCGATCATCGCCACCCACGCCGCGGCGCTGGCCAAGGCGGCGTCGCTCACCGGCGACGTCCAGGTGCGTAACCGGGGCACCACCTGCGGCGCCCTGGCCCACTCCGACGTCGCCGCCGACCAACCGGCAGCGGTGATCGCGCTGGGCGGGACGATGATCGCCCGGTCCGCCGCCGGGACCCGTGAGATCCAGGCTTCGGAGTTCTGCGTCGATGCCCTCACCTCGGCTCTGGAGCCCGACGAGATCCTGGTCGAGATCCGACTCCCCAAGACGGGGCCGGGCGAGGCCTCGGCCTACGACAAGTTGGGAAGGCGGGGTGGTCACAGCGACTACGCCGTGGCCGGCGCCGCGGCGTGGGTCAGGAAGAGCAACGGGCTGGTCGAGGACGCTCGGGTCGGCTTGACCGGAGTCGGCACCAAGCCATCGCTGGCCCTGGGCGTCGGCCATGCCCTGATCGGCACCGACGGCTCCGACGACGCGGTCAAGGCGGCGGCCGAGCACGCCCTGGACGACGTGACCGTGCTCGAGGACCTATACGGGTCGGTGGAGTACAAGACCCACCTGGCCAAGGTGTTCGTGGCCCGTGCCCTGAAGCAGGCGTTGGCCGCGATCTGAACGCCCGCGATCTGAACGCCGAGGAGGAAAGCGACACCGGCACGGAACCTCCGCCAGTGCGCTAATTTCGTGGTGTGGG
>DASUSU010000115.1:0-2399 GCA_036374915.1 Acidimicrobiia bacterium
CCGATGCTCGCCCAGGATCTGGAAAGCGTCGCAGTAGACGATGTCGTCGTTTCGACAATGTGGGCACTGGCCGCAGGAGAAGGACGGGTCGACGATGACTTCGTCCCCGACCTCGAAACCGGCGACCCCCTCACCGATCGCATCGACACGCCCGGCGCCGTCGGCGCCGGTGGTGTGGGGGAGGTGCTTGGGTGCGGGCAGGCCTCTGGACACCCAGAGGTCGAGGTGGTTGAGAGCGGAGTGGCTGATCTCGACCCTGACCTCACCCGGCCCGGGCTGGGGCTCGTCGACCTCGTTCAGCACGAACGATTCGATCCCTTTGGTGTCGGTGAGCTGCCAGGCTCTCATCGCGGCGAGGGTAGTTGTAGCCTCGGCCGGTCAGAGCCGAGGAGAGGGATTGCCCGTCCAGCTGCCAATCGATCGCGAGGTGCACACCTCGTCGGTCAAGGTCCGTTTCTACGAGCTGGATCCATACGACCATGTCAACCACACCAACTACTTCTCCTACTTCGAGACGGCACGCATCGACTATCTCACCCACATGGGCTGGGGGCTGGACCGGCTCAAGGAGCAGGGTTGGCAGCTCGTGGTAGTCGAGCTCAATGCCAGGTTCTCCGCCGCCGCCCGGTTCGGGGAGGAGCTCACCATCCACACCTGGATCGAGGAGGTGGGCCGGGTCAAGTCCACCTGGCAACAGGTCATGCTCCGGGGCGACGAAGAGGTGGCCCGGCTGACGGTGTCGGCGGCCTTCACCGACCGGTCCGGGAAGCCGAGGCGCATCCCGGAGAACTTCGCCGGGCACATCCGCGGCCTCCTCGGCTAGCGGCGCAACCGGCGCCTTAGCCGGCGGTGACTTCAGACCCGGTCATGGCGGTCACGTCGGTGCGCCGCTTGGACCAGGTGATGGCGGCGAGGAGGATGACCAGGCTCACCCCGGCGATGACGAAGCGGGCGGGCGAGTCGCGGAGGGCGATCACCGCCGGCAGCACCAGCAGCGAGATCAGGTTCATCACCTTGATCAGCGGGTTGAGCGCAGGCCCGGCGGTGTCCTTGAACGGATCGCCGATGGTGTCGCCGATCACGGCGGCCTTGTGCGACTCCGAGCCCTTGCCTCCGTAGTGGCCGTCCTCGATGTACTTCTTTGCGTTGTCCCAGGCTCCTCCGGAGTTGGAGAGGAAGTTGGCCATCAGCTGCCCGGTGAGGATCGACGCTGCCAGGAAGGCGCCCAGGGCGAAGTAGTTGATGCCGAAGCCGATGATGACCGGGGTGAGGACGGCAAGCAGGGCGGGCGTCAACAACTCGCGCAACGAGGCGGCGGTGCAGATGTCGATGACCGGCCCGTAGTCGGGGCGGCGCTCCCCGCGCATGATGGCGCCGTCGGCGAACTGGCGTCGCACCTCCTGGACCACCACCGCCGCCGACCGTCCCACCGCACGGATGGCGAGACCGGAGAACATGAACGCCACCGACCCACCGATGAGGAGCCCGATGAAGGCAGTGGGGTTCGCCACGTTGATCGAGGTCTCGGGAAGGGTGAAGAGATCGGAGCCCTCAGCGGTCAAACCCAGTTCCCCGGCGATTGTCTCGATGAACGAGGCGAACAGGGCGACGGCGGCGATCACCGCCGATCCGATGGCGAAGCCTTTGGTGACCGCCTTGGTGGTGTTGCCCACCGCGTCGAGGCCGATCATGACGGTGCGCGCCTCGCCGTGGAACTCACCCGACATCTCGGCGATTCCGGCGGCGTTGTCGGCGACAGGGCCGAAGGTGTCCTCGGACACCACCACGCCGGTGGTGGCGAGCATGCCCATGCCGGTCAGTGCCACCAGATAGAGGGAGAACTGGATGTTCCCCCCGCCGAGGGCGATGGCCACTCCCAGCGCACCGGCGATGGCGACGATGGCCCACACCGACGACTCGAGACCCGACGAGATCCCGGACAGCACGGTGGTCGCCGGCCCCGTCTGGGTTGCCTCGGCGATCTCCTGCACCGGCCGGTCCTCGGTCGAGGTGAAGTACTCGGTGAGACGGCTGACCACCTGGGCCAGGATGAGCCCGGCCACCACGGCTCCGAACACCTTCCACCCTTCGTTGCCGTTCTCGTTGCCGACATAGAGAAGGGCCACCGCCAGGGTCCCGGCCACGGTGAGGAGCCCGGCGGTCAGGAAGCCACGGTTGATCGGGGCGAGAGCCGACCTGTCTCGGGGAGTGGCCCGAACCTGGAACACGCCGACGATCGAGGCCAGCACGCCGATCGCCCTCACCACCACCGGGAAGACGAGACCGAGTGCGGGGTTGGCGCCGATCGAGTTGAACGCCGCCACGCCGAGGATGATCGAGGCGACCAGGGTCACCTCGTAGCTCTCGAACAGGTCCGAGGCCATCCCGGCACAGTCCCC
>DASUSU010000116.1:0-9448 GCA_036374915.1 Acidimicrobiia bacterium
GGCGTCGACCTGGATCGGGACCAGCAGCCGCTCCTCAGCGTCGACTACATGCCCTCCGATACTGGTGGCCCGCACCGCCTCCTTCAGACTGCCTGACTCGGTCAGACTGCCGCTGGTGAGCTGAACCCGGAGGTCGTGCATGTTGGCCAACTCGTAACTCGCGTCATAGGACTGCTCCGACCACTTGGAGGTCGACATCAGACCCGCATACATCCCGGTGCCGACCGCCACCACCAGGGCGATCAAGGAGATGTGCAGCCATCGCGACCTGAAGTCCCGCACCGACCATCGAAGAAGGATGCTCAGCATTGGCCTCACCATCTCAGGTCGGAGATCGCCGCCCGACCCCCTTTCGGCGAGCCGTCGGCGACGATGCGACCCGAGGAGAGCTCGACCACGCGGTCCGCCACCCTCGAGATCTCACGGTTGTGCGTCACAACCAAGACGGCGCGGTCGTTGGTGGCCTGTGACCGGAGCAGCTCGAGGATCTGGACTCCGGTCGTGAAGTCGAGCTCGCCCGTCGGCTCGTCGGCCAGCATCACCGGGTTGCCGGTGGCCAGGGCTCGGGCGATGGCAACCCTCTGTTGTTCGCCTCCGGACATCTCATGGGGAAAGTGGTCAGCTCGGTCCTCGAGCCCGACGGAGGCCAGGACATCGATGGCCGAGGCACTTCGACGGTCGCCGGCGACGTCGATGGCGAACTGGACATTCTCGATCGCGGTCAGCCCCGGGAAGATATTGAAGCTCTGGAAGATGAATGACACCGTGTGACGACGGAACTCGAACCGCTCCCGGGGGCTCAGATGGGTGATCTCGATACCTGCGACACGAATCGTCCCTTCGGATGGAGAGTCGAGCGCCCCGATCAGGTTGAGCATGGTCGTCTTGCCGCTCCCCGACGGGCCCAATACGACGATGAACTCCCCGGGGTCGACATGGAGACTGGTTCCGTCGAGGGCGGTGACCGTTCCGGCGCCCACCTGATAGCGACGGCAAACACCGCGCAGCTCGATCAGCGGATCCACAGGCCTCACTTTTCCGGCCTGGTGGAGACCGGGCTAGGGGCGAAAGACACGCGGCCCCTGCCATTCGGACGATTGCTGCACCACGCCAAATCCTCAACTAAACCGCGGCCTACAAATACCCTCGCTGCATGTTGAGTGATGGGGATCGGTCGATTCTCGACTTCGAGAGGGGGTGGTGGCTCGAGCCCGGGCCCAAGGACCAAGCCATCGAGCAGAGCCTCGGGTTGACCGCAGGTGCGTACTACGAGCACCTGATCAGGATCGTGGGCCTGCCCGAAGCGGCCCGGTTCGACCCGCTCACGGTGGCCCGGGTGAAGGGCATGATCGAGCCCGATCGAAAGAACTTGGTGGCGGTGTGACCAAGGGCAAGCACGCTGCCGAGTCGGATGGGTCGTTCTATCGGGACTTGACCATGATGATCGTCGGCATCCTCCTGGTCGGTGCCGCCGTCTTTCTGGTCCTGTACCTGCTCCGGGCAAACCCCGAGGAGGTGGCAGGAGGCACCACGAGTACTCCCGCTTCGTCGAGCACCTCTACCACCTCCACTCGAGTCACCACGACGACGGGTGGGACCACCTCGACCTCGACAAGCGCAGCCACGACCACGGTCCCGGTGCGTCCTCCCGATGAGGTCCGAGTCGTAGTACTCAACTCGGTCGGTCTGGCCGGCGCCGCCGGGCGCAAGACCCAGGAGCTGGCCGATGCCGGGTACCAAACCCAACAGGCAGGCGATCTGGAGCCGGAGCAGGATCCGTCACGCATCTGGTACCGGGAGGGGTTCGCCGCCGAGGCGAACGCCCTGCTCGCGTTCCTGCCCGACGCCTCCGTCGAGCCGATCCCCGATCCCGAGTTGGAAGAGGGTGCCGACGTAGTCCTGGTGTTGGGCGCCGGCTACACGGAATGACCCGTCGCAGCGGCGGGTCTCGCCGCGCCGTCCCCAGGGCGTGGGTGCTACCGGTGCTGGCGCTGGTCCTACTGCTCGTCGCCGTCTACCTCGGAGTTCTCAGCCGGTCGGTTCTTCACGATCTGATCGCCTGGTGGCCGGTCTGGTTGCTGTTACTGGTACTCGTGTTCTTTGCCCGCGGCCGCCGTTGGGGAAGGGTTCGGGTGTCGGCGCTGGTCCCCATCGTCTGGGTGACCGTGTTCGCTCTCTTCGTCTCCGGGCATCTTCTCGGTTGGGCCTTGATGCCCTCTGCTTCGACCGATCTCAATGGGCCCCAGGCCGGCTCCGTCACCACCGGCGCACTATCGGCGCGGATCGATGGCAGTCTCCGGGTCGGGTCGGGAGAGTCCGGATTCCTCTACGCCGTCGAGCCGCTGAAACGGGGTGGCGACATCGGGCCACCGGTGGCGGTCGAGCAACTCCAGGGCGCCAACATCGCGATCGACCTCGACGACTCACCCGATCCCGGGCTGTATACCTTCGCCGGCTGGGCGATCGACCTCGACGAGAGCCCGGTGTGGAGCCTCTCCCTGGGCGGCGAGATCCAAGCGGACCTGAGTCGGCTGATCCTCTCCTCGCTGCAGTTGGGCGGGGAGGGGACCGCCATCCTGGGCCGGGTGGACAGCAACGTGGTGGTCACGGTCTCCGGGGACTTCGAGCTCATCCTCCCCGGGGGGGTCCCGGCTCGGGTCGTAGGCCAGGCGGTTGTTCCCTCCGGGTGGGCCGAGGTCGGAGACGGGTTCGAGAGCCCCACACCGGGCCAGGGGTGGGTCATCTCGGTCGGACAGGACGCCTCGCTGACCGTCACCGAGGGTTAGCGCGCGCCCCTCCTCAGGCGACCGGGCAGCAACAGGGGTGCCAGGTACAATCCCGCTCCGTGCCCTCCGACCGGCTGAGACGCATCGCCTTGATCGTTTGGACCGCCGTCGGGGCGGTGGCGCTGGGCTACGTCATCCTGATCATCGCCGGCTCGATCCGGGTGATATGGCTCCCGATCGCATTCGGAGCCGGGATCGTCTTTCTCCTCGAACCGGTGGTGCGCGCCTTCGAGCGGATGAGAATGCCTCGTCCGGTGGCCGCAGTGCTCGCCCTGCTCGCCTTGATCGCGATGGTCCTGGCAATCTTCTTCCTGGTCCTGCCCACCATCAGACAGCAAGCCGCCGAAGTGGGGGAGAGGCTGCCCGATCTGTACCTCGCCGGGATCAACTGGGTGCGTGAGATCGGCGGGAACCTGGGGCTCAACGTCGACGAGCTGCTCAGCCAGGAGGCAATCGAGCAATGGCTCAACGATCCGGCCAACCAGGAGACGGTGCAGAACCTCTTGCTCGGCTTCGGCGCCGGCGCCGGCATGGTGATCGTCGGGGTGGCCGAGGCGGTGGCGGTGCTCGGGCTGGCGCCGGTCCTCGCCCTGTACATCCTGATCGACCTGGAGAAGTTCAAGGCGAATGCCCTCGAGGTGACCCCTCCCCGACATCGGGAGGAGTTCGCCTTCGTCTCCGGTCAGGTAGGCACGGCTCTCGGCTCGTTCGTCCGTGGGCAATTGCTCGTCGCCTTCATCGTCGGCTTGGCCTCAAGTGTCGGGATGTGGGCCATCGACCTGCCCTTCTGGCTCCTCATCGGGATCATCGCCGGGTTCCTCAACCTGATCCCCTTCCTCGGGCCGGTGGTCGGCGGGGCACTCGCCGCTCTGGTGGCACTTCTCAACGGGGACGTCACCCAGGCGATCTGGGCCGTGCTCATCTTCACCGCCATCCAGCAGGTCGACAACCACGTGATCACGCCGTTGGTGCAGCGGGCCAGGGTCAATCTGTCGCCGCTGGTGATAGTGCTCGCCCTGGTGATCGGGGGCACCGTGGCCGGTCTTCTCGGGGTCCTGGTTGCGGTGCCGATGACGGCCGCGATCAGGATCATCGTCGGGCATCTGTGGAGAACGAGGATCCTCGGAGAGACCTGGGGCGAGGCCAGTCAGCACATGATCGAGTACACCGAGCCACCGGACCGGATCGCCGGGATCAGACGTCGTCACCCCAATCAGACCCGTCTCTTCGACACTCAAGAGCTCCCCCCGGTCGACGAGTCTGCGAGTGAAGAAAGCGCAGTAAGCGACAAGCAATAGGCTTCAGGACTCTGACCTATTGCCTATGGCTTATGGCTTGTGGCGTTCTCCGCCTCAAACATCGCCTAGATAGGCCGCTCTCATCTGCGGATTTGCCAACAACGCCTGCGAGGTATCGCTGAGCACGATGTTGCCCGACTGGAGCACATAGCCCCGGTCGGCGATGGAGAGGGCCATGTTGGCGTTCTGCTCCACCACGAACACCGTCGTGCCCGCGTTGTTGATCCGCTGGATGATCTCGAAGTTCTGGGCGACCAGCACCGGGGCCAGCCCCATCGAAGGCTCGTCCATGAGCAGTACCTTGGGCCGGGCCATGAGCGCCCTGCCCATGGCGACCATCTGCTGCTCGCCGCCGGAGAGTGTTCCCGCCTTCTGGGTGAGCCGCTCCTTCACCCGGGGGAAGATCTCGAACACCCGATCGAAGTCGGCGTCGAGATTCTCGCCGTCACGCAAATAAGCGCCGATCTCGAGATTCTCCCGGACGGTCATCCGCTTGAACAGACGTCTGTTCTCGGGGACCATGGTCAACCCGTGGCCAACACGCTGGGCGGTGCTCCAATCGTTGACGTTCTGCCCGTCGAGGTGAACCGCGCCCGAGGATGGCTTGAGGTACCCGAGCATCGTCTTCAAGGTGGTGGTCTTGCCCGAGGCGTTGCCACCGAGGAGACACACCATCTCCCCGGCGTAGATGTCGATGTCGACGTCTTTGAGGATGTGGACCGGCCCGTAGTGGGTGTTCACTCCTTTGAGGGAGAGGACCGGGATCCGCTCGCTCACGCTCCCAGCTCCGCAGGACGGCCGAGATAGGCCTCGATCACCTTCTCGTCGGTGGAGATCTCGTCATATGACCCTTCGATCAGCTTGACCCCGTGGTCGAGCACGATCACCCGGTCGGAGACGTTTCGGACCACCTGCATGTCGTGCTCGATGACGACGATGGTGTAGCCCTTCTCGCTGCGAAGCCGTCCGATCAGCTCGGTCAGCTCGACGGTCTCCCTCGGGTTCATCCCCGCGGTGGGCTCGTCGAGGAGGAGGAGACGCGGACTGGTCGCCATGGCCCGGGCGATCTCGAGACGGCGACGGTTGGCATAGGAGAGGACCATGGAGAGCTGGTCATGCCGGTACCCGGCCAACCGGGTGCCGAAGAAGGAGAGCACCTCCTTGGCGTGCTCCTCGATCGCTGCCTCCTCCCGCCTCTGCGCCGGTGTCTTGAAGATGGCGCCGAAGAGACCGGCCTTGGTGCGGCAATGCTGACCCACCATCACGTTCTCGAGCACGGTCATCGCCGGGAACAACCGGACGTTCTGGAATGTCCGGGCCATCCCGAGTTGCAGGATCTGGTTGGGGCGGAGCCCGACGATGTTCTGACCGTCGAAGAGGATCGAACCGTGGTCCGGGCTCTCCATACCGGTGATCAGATTGAAGAAGGTGGTCTTCCCGGCGCCGTTGGGGCCGATGACGCTGACGATCTCGCCCTCGTCGACATGAAGGTCCAGCCCGTTGATGGCGCGGAGACCTCCGAACGCCTTGCTCAGCCCCTCGATCTGGAGCAGAGGCATCACGCCCTCCCTTCCGGAACGGTCTCCACCTGGTCCTTCTCCCCGTAGATCTCGAGCCAGGCGTCCTGGGCCAACTCTTCGGAGTGCAGCTCCTGGGCCCGCCGTTTGCTCGGTATGAACCCCTCGGGTCGTTTCAGCATCATCGCGATGAGAAGGACCCCGTAGAAGAGGAACTGGAACTCGGAGAACTCACGCAGGAGGTTGGGGAGCACGATCAGGACCAAGGCGCCCAGAGTGACACCGGGAACACTCCCCATGCCGCCGACAATGATGATCACCAGGATCGTGATTGAGACCACGATGTCGAACGAGTGGGGAAAGACAGATCCGATCTGGGAGCCGAACAGGGCACCGCCGAAGCTGGCCAACACCGCGCCGACCACGAATGCCGAGAGCTTGGCGGTGACGATGTTGACCCCCATCGCCTCGGCCACCGATTCGTCCTCGCGCATCGCCATCCAGGCGCGTCCCCAGCGTGAGTTCTGCACGGCCAGGGTGATGTATGCGGCGAGGAGGACGAAGAGGAACACCGGGTAGAAGTAGTCCTGCGGGGTGCTGAAGGTGAGGGGTCCGACCTGGAGATCGGGGATGTTGGTGATGCCTTGGGCCCCGCCGAAGTAGGGGGCGAGCCACTCCGAGTTGAGCAGTATCCGTGCGATCTCGCCGAACCCCAAGGTGACGATGGCGAGATAGTCGCCACGCATCCGGATCACCGGAGTGGCAACGACGATTCCGGCGATCGCTGCGGCGATCATCACGAAGGGGATGGCGGCGACCAGAGTCAGCTCGGGAGAGAGGGCCGGAGACTGGGGGGAGGTGAGGATTGCGCCGGCATAGGCCCCGACCGCGAAGAAGGCCACGTAGCCGAGGTCGAGGAGACCGGCGTAGCCGACCACGATATTGAGCCCGAGGGCCATGAGCAGGTAGATGCCGGCGGTGACCAGGATCTGGCTCACGAACGGGCCCATCAGCTTCGGAATGAAGTAGAGCACCACGAGGATGAGCGCGGCGGCGCCGATCTGCCATCTCACGCGTTTGTCCTTGGGCATCGCCTGCACCCGCTCCCGAAGCGTGTTGTCCCGGCCACCCAGGTACCAATAGAGGGCGAAGAACAGAACGAGCACCACTACCGCGCCGACCACGGTCAGCGCCCCGCCACGTGAGGTGTAGAGCAGGTCGATCATGAAGTCGATCTTGAGCCCGACGAAGAGCTGACCGAACAGGTCGGTCAGCAACGAGAAGAAGGCCACCCAGATCAGGGCCGGCATCAACGAGCGACGGAAACGTGTGGGTATGAGGTGCACGCCGGCCCCAAGGGCGCCGGCGGCGGCCGAGATCAACGCGATCACCGCGACTGCCGCCCCCACCGGAAGTCCCAGGCTGAGGATCTCCACCAGCTCTGGGGACAGCTCGATGAACACTCCGCGCAGATCGAACACGGTCATCAGGATGAGCAGGACCCCGACACCGAGACCGGCGAGCAGCCCGGCCAGGGCGCCCGCCACCACGTTGCGCATGCCCACGACCGCCGGGGCGAAACCCTCCAGGGTGGGGGGCGGCTGTGCCGCCATCCAGCCGAAGGCGAATGCCACAAGGTAGAGGAACATCGTGCCCAGGGGCACTATCGGGTCTATGACCATCCTGGGCTGGAAGGTGGCGACGATCCCGGTGGCCGCGACCAGGACCATGGCAGCAGCGCCCGACAACCCGAGACGGACGGCGCGTCGCATCTCGATAGGTGGAGTCGGTCGCAACTCGACCTCGACCGGCACCGGGGCATCCACCACCTGGGACATTCCCTACCCTCGCTCCTGAGCGAGACGCTCGCCGAGGATGCCGGTCGGCCGGAAGATGAGCACCAGGACCAAGGCGGAGTAAGCGACCACGTCTTTCAGCTGGCTGAAGGCGGGGATCTCATAGCCGGCGAGGACCAGGCTGGGCCCCACCGACTCGAATATGCCCAGACTGACCCCGCCCAACATCGCCCCCACGATGTTGCCGATCCCGCCGAGCACCGCGGAAGTGAATGCCTTGATCCCGGGCAGGAACCCGGAGAAGAAGTTGAGGCTGGGGAAGACGAGCCCCCAGAGGGCCCCGGCGACTCCGGCCATGGCCCCGCCCACTGCGAAGACCTTGACGATGGTCCTATCGACGTCGATGCCCATCAACGCCGCCGTTTCGGCGTCTTCGGAAACGGCCCGCATCGACTTGCCGGTCCTGGTCTTCTCCACGAACAGGTAGAGGAGGAGCATCATGGCAAGGGCGGCCACGATCACCACCACCTGGGAGCGAAGGATCACGAAGCCTCCGAACTCGAATGTCCCCCGAAGCGGCTCGATGCGGGGGAAGGCCTTGGTGCTGGGCCCGACCAGCCCTCGTACCAGATACTGGATGGTGAAAGACGCCCCGATCGAGGTGATCAACGGGATCAGACGGGGGGCACCTCGGAGCGGTCGGTATGCGATGCGCTCGATGATCACGGCCACCGACGTGGAGGTGATCATCGAGGCGAGAAGGACGATGAGAAGGGAGACGATCGGGTTGGATGTCCAGAGCGAAGTGGTGGACAGGCCGCTGGCCACGTAGAAGGCCATCATCGCCCCGACCATGAACACCTCGCCGTGGGCGAAGTTGATGAACCTGAGCACGCCGTATACCATGGTTTAGCCGAGGGCGATCAGTGAGTAGACCGACCCGGTCGAGACGCCGAACACGAGCATATCGCGCCACTGCGAGGCGGTGAGCCTGCCCGACGAGATGCTCAGATAGGAGCCGTAGAGGATGACGGCGAGTGCGGCGATCCGGAGACCCCAGAGAAAGATGCTGACCGGGGTGATGCGGGAGGCGCGCCGGGTGGGGCGAGCGTCGACAGTGGCGGCTTGTGTCATCTACCGGCAGCCTCCCCGGGTTTTGAGTGCCCGGTGCCGTGCTCCGCACGGCACCGGGCATTTGGTCGGTCTCGGGCTAGAAGCCGAGGTCTTCCGCTGAGTAGGTGGCCAGCACGTTCGCCCTGACGGCGGCGATGTCGGCCGTATCCGCAGTGTTCTGCAGGATGTCGATGTTGGGAGCGGCGCAGTCGCCGAACTCGTCACAGCTCAGAGTTCCGGTCAGACCCTCCCAGGTCATGCTGTGCAACTCGTCCCGCAAGGCCTGGAGGTCGATGGTCAGGTTGCCACCATCGTCCGTGGCCACGGCCTCGATGGCTGCGAACACCATGTTGGTCGCGTCGTAGGCATGGGCGTGGAACGACTGGATCGGCGCCTCTCCGTACTCCGCCTCGTACTTGGAGACGAACTCGTCGTAGGTGTCACCGGTCGGTGTCTGCGGGCCCGAGAAGTACATGTTCTCGGTCTGCGGCAGCACAACGTAGGTGTCTGAGAGCAGACCGTCTGCACCCATCAACGCCGTCTCCTCGAGACCGGCCACTTCCAGGGCCTGCTCGGCCATGAAGTCGCCTGCCGGCTGGAAGATCGGGAAGAAGATGAGCTCCGCACCCGCCGCCGCGATCTCGGTCAGGACCGGACGCATGTCGGTCTGGTCCGCCGTCACCGCGGTGCTGATCGCAATCGTCCCGCCGAGCTCCTCGAAGCTGAATTCGAAAGCGCTGGTCAGACCCTGGGTGTAGGGGTCGCCGTCGTTGACGGTGGCCACATTGGTCAGACCCAACTCCTCGAAGACGAACTTCGCCGCAGCGGCACCCTGGATGGCGTCGTTGTGCGCCGTCCGGAAGTACCCCTCGTGATGCTCCGGCCCTTCATTGCCGGCCAGGTCCGAGGTCAGCACCGGCGAGGTGTTGGAGCCCGAG
>DASUSU010000117.1:0-15014 GCA_036374915.1 Acidimicrobiia bacterium
CACCGACCAGCCGATCGTCATCAGGGTCGAGGATCTGAGCGTCTACTACGGCGAGTTTCGCGCCGTGGCCAACATCAGCCTGCCGATCCGACGCAACGAGATCACCGCCCTGATCGGTCCGTCGGGATGCGGAAAGTCGACCGTCCTTCGCTGTTTCAACCGGATGAACGACTTGATCGAGGGAGCCCGGGTCGAGGGGCTGGTCGAGTACCACGGTGTCGACCTCTACTCCGACGACGTCGATCCGGTCGAGGTGAGGAGACGGGTGGGCATGGTCTTCCAGAAGCCGAACCCGTTCCCCAAGTCGATCTACGACAACATCTCGTTCGGGCCGAAGATCGCCAGGTACAAGGGAAACATGGACGACCTGGTCGAGGAGAGCCTGCGCAAGGCGGCCCTCTGGGACGAGGTGAAGGACAAGCTCGACGAGTCGGGCATGGCGCTGTCCGGCGGCCAGCAGCAGCGGCTCTGTATCGCCCGTGCCATCGCCACCAGCCCCGACGTCGTGCTCATGGACGAGCCATGCTCGGCGCTCGACCCTATCGCAACGCTGAAGATCGAAGAGCTGATGCTCGAGCTGAAGGACGAGTATTCGATCATCATCGTCACCCACAACATGCAGCAGGCGGCCCGGGTGAGCGATCGGACCGCGTTCTTCAACGTCAAGCTGAACGAAAAGGGCCAGCGCACCGGGTACCTGGTCGAGTTCAGCCCCACCGAGGAGTTGTTCACCGCACCGCGGGAAAAGGACACCGAGGACTACATCACGGGTCGATTCGGATGACCGGCGCCACCGACACCAACCTCCACTTCCACCGCGAGATGGATGCCTTGGAGCACACCGTCCTCGGCATGGCCGACCAGGCCGAGAGCATGGTGGAGTCGGCGGTCGAGGCGATCACGACCGGGAACCTCGAGCTGGCCGCGCAGGTCATCGCCCTCGACGACCAGATCGACCGGACCTACTTCCAGGTCCATCAGCAGTGGACCGGTCTCATGGCCCGTTTCCAGCCGATGGGCTCGGATCTGAGGAGGATGAGCGTCCTGCTCCAGCTCAACGCCACCTTCGAGCGGATGGGGGACCAGTGCGTCAATATCGCCAAGATCGCCCAGTTCAACGAAGGGCTGCCCCGGGTGGAGCGGATCTGCGATCAGATACGGGAGATGGGCGATCTGGTCCGGCCCATGATCCGGGCCTCGATCGAGGCCTATCTGAGACGTGACCTCGACGAGGCGAAGCTGCTCCCGGCCATGGACCAGCCGGTCGACCGGCTCAATGCCAACATGTACAAGGAGATCGTCGCGGTGGCTGGCAACCCGGAGATGCTGGAGTGGGCCACCAAGGTCCTCATGGCGGCCCGAGCCCTGGAGCGGGTCGGCGACCAGGCGGTGGACTTCGCCGAGCAGACCGCCTACCTGATCACGGGGGAGCGAGCCGAGTTCGTCGAGGTGGGCCTGAACAACTCGGTCGATGACGCGGGCGGATGACCACCGAAGGCATCGTGTCCTCCTCGTAGAAGACGAGCCGGGGCTTGCCGAGTCGGTCCGCTATGCCCTCGACAGCGAAGGCTTCGACGTCCTGGTCGCAGACACCGGTGTCGGCGGTCTGGAATCGGCCAGGGTCAACCAGCCCGACATCGTCCTGCTCGACCTGATGCTCCCCGGCATGTCCGGGCTCGACGTGTGCCGACAGATACGGCTCTCCTCCGACGTCCCGATCATCATGCTCACCGCCAAGGACGCCGAGTCGGACAAGGTGGCCGGGCTGGAGCTGGGTGCCGACGACTACATGACCAAGCCGTTCTCGATGCGGGAGCTGGTGGCCCGGATACGGGCACAGTTGCGGAGGGCAGCCAAGAGCGGCGCACTCTCAGAGTCGAACGAGGTGCTCCGCGGCGGCTCGATCGAGCTCGACATCGACGCCCATCAGGCCCGTCTCGACGGAGAGCCGGTCGATCTCCGGCCCAAGGAGTTCGAGCTGCTCGAGTCGCTGATGCGGCGAAGGAACCGTCTGGCAGCGCGTCACACCTTGATCGACGAGGTGTGGGGCCCGGACTACTTCGGCGACACCAAGACCCTCGACGTTCACATCAAGCGGCTGCGTCACAAGCTGGAGCGGGACCCGGCCCAACCGACTCACATCGTCACCGTGCGCGGTCTCGGCTACAAGTTCGTCGATGAGCCTTAGAGGACCGGGAAGAACCCCCCTCGCCCTCCGCTTCGTCCTCTACTTCGCTCTGGCCTACCTGGCCCTGATCGGGGCCATGGCGTGGTTGATCTCGGGTTCGGTGGAGCAAGCCTTCACCGAGCGTCTCTTCGATCATCTCGAGACCTCGGCCCGCATCGCCGAGGCAGGCATGCCGGAGGGCCCGGAGATCCCGGAGTGGGTGGAGACCATGGCGGCGGCGACCGGCTACCGCTTCACCGTCATCGACGAGGACGGGACCGTCGTGGCCGACTCGCACGACGAGGCCTCCGGTATGGAGAACCACGCCGACCGGGTCGAGGTCGCGGCTGCCCTGCAAGGCGAGGTGGGCCGATCGAGCCGGCTGAGCGAGAGCACCGGTTTCGACCAGGTCTATCTCGCCGTCCCCGCCGACGAAGGCATGGTTCTCAGGGTGTCGGTGGCCGCTCGGGACCTGGCGGCGGGAACCTGGCCCTATCGAAATGCCATCGTCGTGATCACGTTGATCGTCGGCCTGGTCGGGGTGGTCGCCATCGCCTGGATGGCGCGGCGCTTGTCCCGACCGATCGCCGACCTGACCGGCCAGACACTGGCCCTGGTCGAAACCGACTCCGCTCATCCCGTGGTGCGATCCAACGTTCGTGAGATCGACCAGCTGGCCAGCGCCATCTCGCGCCTCGACACCGAGAACCGGATCCGGGTGCAGGAAGCCGAGCGAGCCTCGGCAACGCTCGAGGTGGTTCTGGGTGCGCTGCCGCAGGGAACGGTTCTCTTCGGCGACGACGACGAGGTGGTCTACGCCAACCCTTCGGCGTACGAGCTGCTCGGGGCCGTCCCCGACGCTCTCTCGGGTCTGGTCCCGTTCTCCTTCCAGACCGCAGTCGAACGGTGTCGTGAGCTGCGTTCGCCCGTCACCACCGACGCCGAGCACGGGAAGCCGGTGCGGGTGCTGAGGGCGATCGCAACCCCGTTCGCCGACGACCGAAGGGTGCTCCTGGTGGTGGTCGACGTGACCGACCGGGAGCGCGCCGCCTCGGTGCGCCGGGACTTCGTCGCCAACGCCTCCCACGAGTTGAAGACCCCGGTTTCGGCGATCGTCGCCTCGGCGGAGGCACTTCAGATCGCGGTCGAGAGAGGCGACGGGTCGGCGCCGCGATTCGCCGAGCAGATCGAGACGTCGGCGCTTCAGCTCGACCGGCTGGTCGCCGATCTGCTCGATCTCTCCAGACTGGAGCGTGAACAGCCCGAGCTCGATCCGTTGAGCCTGGATCACCTGGTCCGCGACGAGGTGGAGCGATTGCGCCCCATGACCGACGATGCCGGTATCACCCTCGACCTGCATTCGACCCCGGCCCGGGTGGCAGGAAGCAGACGCGACCTGGCGATCGCGGTGCGCAACCTTCTCGACAACGCCCTCCGCTACACCCCGCCCGGAGGGTCCATCGACGTCGAGCTCACCCAGGTCGGGGGTGAGGCGCTCCTCCGTGTGGTTGACACCGGTGAGGGGATCCCGACCCGCGATCTGGAAAGGGTGTTCGAGCGCTTCTACCGGGTGGACAGCGCTCGGGCCAGGGCAACCGGTGGGACCGGTCTGGGGCTGGCCATCGTGAAGCATGTGGTGGAGAGTCATGGGGGAGGTGTCGGTGTGGAGAGCGAGCTGGGTCTCGGCTCGACCTTCACCGTTCGCCTGCCACTGCTCAAAGAAGAAGCAGCTAGCTAGCCTGGACGGGTTTCACCATGTCGATTCTCGAGTCCATCACGTGCCCTGCCGACCTGCGTCAACTGAGCAAGGAGGAGCTCGAGTCGCTGGCTGAGGAGATCCGCTCCTTCATCCTCGACAAGGTCTCCAAGACCGGTGGTCACCTCTCCCCCAACCTGGGCGTTGTCGAGCTGACACTTGCGCTTCACCGTGTGTTCGACTCGCCCACCGACCGAATCATCTGGGATGTGGGGCACCAGGCATACGTGCACAAGCTGGTCACCGGGCGGATGGGCGACTTCGATCGGCTCCGTCACACCGGCGGGCTGTCCGGGTACCCGAGCCGGGAGGAGTCCGAGCACGACTTCGTCGAGAACAGTCACGCCTCGACCTCGCTCTCCTATGCCCTCGGCCATGCCCTCGCCGGCTACCCGGGGCACACCATCGCCATCATCGGCGACGGGGCGCTGACCGGCGGGATGGCCTACGAGGCGCTCAACCACATCGCGGTCACCAAGCCGGAGCGACTGATCATCGTGGTCAACGACAACGGGCGGTCCTATGCGCCAACGGTCGGGGGCCTCGCCGCTTTGGCCACCCTGGCCCACTACCGATTCGACCCCCGCTACGAGAAGACCAAGCGGACCCTGGGCCGGATGCTGCGCGGTCTTCCTCTGGTCGGTGAGACCGCCGACGAGCTGGCCGGAAGGCTCAAGGATGCGGTGAAGCAGATCCTGGAGCCGTCAACGGTATTCGATGCCCTCGACCTGAAATACACCGGCCAGATCGACGGTCATGACATCGAGTTGCTCGAGGAGACCTTTCGCACCGCCAAGACCTGGGACCAACCCGTCGTGATCCATGTGGTCACCGAGAAGGGAAACGGGTACACGCCCGCCATCGAGGACGAGCTGGAGAAGCTGCACGGTGTCGGCTCGTTCGACCTGGCCACGGGAAAGGCACTCAAATCGGAGCTGAAGCTGACCGACGTGGCCGGCAGTGCCGTCGCCGAGGCGGCGGCGACCCGACCCGACCTGGTCGGGATCTCGGCGGCGATGGTCACCACTGCAGGTCTGATGCAGATGTGGCAGCGCTTCCCCGACCGGGTCTTCGACACCGGGATCGCCGAGCAGCACGCGGTCACCCTGGCCGCCGGCATGGCCCTGGCCGGGAAGCGCCCGGTGGTGGCCATCTACTCCGCATTCCTCCAGCGCGCCTTCGACCAGATCGTCGACGACGTCGCCCTGCACAACCTGCCGGTGACGTTCCTGGTCGATCGGGCCGGGATCACCGGCCCCGACGGGCCTTCCCACAACGGTGTCTTCGACCTCTCCTATCTGCGCATGATCCCCAACATGGTGGTGGGAGCCCCGGCCGACGCCACCGAGCTATGCGCGATGATCGAGACCGCCGTCGATCACAACGGCCCCATCGCCATCCGCTATCCGAAGGGTGCGGCGGTGTCGGTCCCGGCGGTCCCGGTGACCGCTCTGCCCGTCGGCGAGGCACAGCTGCTCTCCGAGGGATCCGACGTGATGCTGGTGGCGGCGGGCCGGATGGTGGAGACGGCGGAGAAGGCGGCGGTCGACATCCGCACCAAAGGGCACTCGGTCGGCGTGGTCAACGCCCGCTGGGTCAAGCCGCTCGACCCGCGCATCCTGGAATGGGCCGCCCCGGCCCGGCATGTCGTGACACTGGAGGACAACGTCGTCGCCGGTGGGTTCGGAGCCGCGGTCATGGAGGCGTTCTCGGGTGCGGGTGTGACCAAGGAGATCACCTGTATCGGCGTGCCCGACCGTTTCCTTCCTTTCGGTTCCCCCTCCGACATCGCCCAGTCGATCGGGGTCGACCCCGACTCGGTGGTGACCAGGGTCCTGGCGCTGCTCACCTGACCGGTCAGTCCACCGACCGTGCCACCCGGTGCACAAGTGCCGCGGCGAGCCCGATCAGGGCTGAGCTGACGAAGTAGGGGGTGCGGAGACCGGTGGCGCGGGCCACCCATCCGCCGAGAAGGGCGCCGACGGGCAGGGCGCCGATCCCGATCAGCCGGAACGAGGCGACCACTCTTCCCAGGAGCCGGTCCGGGGTGAGCGCCTGGCGCAGGGTCCTGCCCACCACGGTGAACAGGCTCACCCCGAACAGCCCGAGGGACAGGCCGGCCGTAGCCCAGATCCCGCCGGGGGCCGTCGCCAACACGAGCTGGCCCAAGGCGAGCACGGCGGTCCCGATCGTCATCGCCCGGCGCCGACCGATGCGAAGGGCGACGCGGGAGGCGACCAGAGCCCCGACCAGGCCACCGGCCGCACCGACTCCCACCATCAGACCGTATTGGGCCTCGGTGATGCCCAGCTGCTCGATGGCGAGCAGGACCAGGATCGACCCCCCGGCTCCGATGCTGAAGTTGGCGATTGCCACCACCAGGGCCAGCCCCCGGAGGAACTCGTGATTCCAGACGAAGCGGAGGCCCTCCACGATGTCGGAGCGCATGTTGTGACGACGCCGCTCGCGCGCATCCTGCATCGGGGTCCGAATCAGTGCGATCAAGAGCCCACCGACGAGGAAGGTGCCCGCATTCACCCCGAAGGGGAGAAAGGCGACGGCGGCGAACAGGAAAGCCCCCAGCGGACCGCCGGCGAGATCGTT
Organism: Acidimicrobiia bacterium; assembly: GCA_036374915.1. Lineage (GTDB taxonomy): Bacteria > Actinomycetota > Acidimicrobiia > Spongiisociales > ZC4RG35 > JARDZU01. Next base: position 6,528 of record DASUSU010000117.1, read on the forward strand.
GAGCACCAGCTCGGCGGCGATCAGCCGGCTGTTCGCCTTCTCCAGCTGCATGTCGCCGGCCAGTTGCGGGATGGCGGCCTGGGACGAGGTGTCGACCAGGATCTCACCCAGACCTATCACCGCCCCGGCGATGTAGAGGTGGGCCATGCTCACCGACTCGGCGGCGATCAGGACGGCGAGCACGGCAACGACCAGCCCCCGGGCAACCTGCCCGACCGTCATCAGCAGCTTCCTGTCGATCCGGTCGACCAACGAGCCTCCGATCGGCCCGAACACGATCCAGGGTGCGGTGGTGGCTGCGAGCACGCCACTGACAGCCAACGGGTCCCGGGTCAGGGTGGCGGCGAGCAGGGGAAGGGCGGTGAGACGTATCCCGTCGCCCAGATTGGACAACCCCGACCCGGCCCAGAGCAGCCAGTAGTCGCGGTTGGCCCGCCGATTGATGCCCACTTTCCAATTGTTGCGGATTCCGACACCGTTACCCTTCTCCTCGCTCCCGGACCTGCTCCGGGATGACCCAATCGGAGGAAGAACATGAAGAAGACAACTCGGATGGTGGTGTTGCTCGCCGCCCTGGCCCTGGTGGCCGCGGCGTGTGGCGACGACACCGGCGACGGCGACGGCAGCGGAGATGGCGACGGCGCCACCACGACGGCGGCCGCCGCCGAGCTCGACCTCGTCACCGAGGGCACCCTGACCGTCTGCACCGACGCTCCGTATCCGCCGATGGAGATCGAAGACCCGGATGCAGAAGGCGGATACACCGGATTCGACATCGAGTTGATGCGCGCCATCGCCGATGATCTCGGGCTCGAACTGGCGGTGAACAACACCGGGTTCGACCCGATCACCTCGGGGCTGGCCATGGAAGCCGGTGACTGCGACATAGCCGCCGCCTCCATCACGATCAACGAGGAGCGAGAGGAGAACATCGACTTCTCCGAGCCGTATTTCAGCGGCGATCAATCGCTGCTCACCCTCGACGATTCCGGCCTCACCGCGCTGGCGGACTTCGGAGGCAGCTCGATCGCGGTGCAGACCGGAACCACGGGCGAGATGTACGCCCAGGAGAATGCACCCGAAGACGCGGAGTTGGTCTCGTTCGACGCGCCGGGAGACATGTTCCTGGCACTGGAGGCGGGCAACGTCCAGGGAGTGCTCCAGGACATCGTGACCAATGGCGACTACGCCCTCAACAACGAGGGTGCCACAGTTGTCGAAACCTACCCCACCGAGGAGTTCTACGGCTTCGCGGTGAAGGAAGAGGGCGCCGAGGCCCTGCTCGAGGCGGTCAACGCGTCACTCGCCAAGTTCCAGGACGACGGGACATACGACCAGATCTACGCCGACTGGTTCGAGTAGCCACCCGAGAACGGATCACACGAAGGGCGACCCACTAGGGTCGCCCTTCGCTCATGGGCCTGAAGCCGAGACAACGTCGTCGCCTGATCCGGGCCCTGATGTACGGCGTCTTCGTGACGGGATTCCTCGTCACGATCGTTGTCGCCGACTGGGCCCGAATCCAACGATTGTTCTTCAACGTCGAAGTGATGCAGGACATGCTTCCCGATGTCGTGGCGATCGCGGCGCGAAACACCTTGGCGTACACCGCAGGCTCTTTCAGCTTCGGTTTGATCCTGGCGCTCATCCTCGCCCTCATGAAGCTGTCCACGATCAAGCCATATCGTCTCTTCGCCACCTGGTACATCGAGCTGTTTCGGGGCTTGCCCGCTCTGATCACGATCATCCTCTTCGGATTCGGGCTACCCATAGCCTTCGACGGGTTTCGTCTCCCTGGCGGCACCCTGGTCACCGGGTCGCTGGCCCTCGGCGTGGTCGCCGCCGCCTATATGGCGGAGACGATCCGGGCGGGCGTTCTGGCAGTCCCGCGGGGTCAGACCGAGGCGGCGCGCTCTCTGGGCATGTCGTCGTCACGGGCCTTGGGCTCCATCGTGCTGCCACAGGCGTTTCGAATCATCATCCCACCGCTGACCAACGAGTTCGTGCTCCTGATCAAGGACACCTCGCTGCTCTTCGTCCTGGGGACGACCCCCCTCACCAAGGAGCTGACCAAATTCGCCCGTGACTTCATGACGACGACGCGAAATGCGACGCCTTTGACCGTCGCGGCAATCGTGTACCTGGTGATCACGCTCCCGCTCACCGCATTGGTGCGTCGGTTGGAGAGAAGGGCGGCTCAGGCCCGATGACGGTTCCCGCCATCGAGATCCGCGACCTGCACAAGTCCTACGGCCGGCTGGAGGTGCTCAAGGGCATCGACTTCGAGGTGGCCGAGCGGGAAGTGGTGTGTGTCATCGGTCCCTCCGGCTCCGGCAAGTCGACACTTCTTCGTTGTGTCAACCGCCTCGAGGAGCCCACCTCGGGGACGATCCTCATCGAGGGCGAGGACATCACCGATCCCGACGCGGACGTGGACCGTCTTCGCACCCGGATCGGGATGGTGTTCCAGCAGTTCAACCTGTTCCCCCATCTCGATGTGCTGCGCAACCTCACCATCGCCCAGACCAAGGTGTTGAAGCGCTCCGAGGACGAGGCCGAGGAGGTGGCCAGGGCGGTGATGGAGCGGGTCGGCCTGCTCGACAAGATCGACGAGTACCCGATTCGGCTCTCCGGTGGCCAGCAGCAACGTGTGGCCATCGCTAGGGCCCTGGCCATGAACCCGGACATGATGCTGTTCGACGAGCCCACCTCGGCGCTCGACCCAGAGCTGATCGGGGAGGTGCTCGATGTGATGCGTGGCCTCGCCGACGACGGTATGACCATGATGGTGGTGACCCACGAGATGACCTTCGCCCGCGAGGTGGCGGACCGGGTGGTGTTCATGGCCGGGGGAGTAGTGGTCGAAGAGGGGCCGCCCGAGGAGATGTTGTCCAACCCGAAGACCGATCGCGCCCGGCGCTTCCTGAGGATGGTCGAGGAGAAGTAGGTACTCGATTCAGGCACTACCCTCCCCTGTTTCCACCACCTGGCCTTGGAGGAGGTCTCCGGATGAAGAGATACATCGCCCTTGTCGCAGTGCTCGGCCTGGTGCTCGGCGCCTGCGCCACCGAGGGAGGCGGAGACGGTGCCGGTGACTCGTGTGCGAAGGACGACCTGACCCTGGTCCAGGAGGGAGTGCTCACCATCGGCACCGACGAGCCGTCCTTCCCACCCTGGTTCGACTTCGACGGTGGTCCTTCCACCGGCACCGGATTCGAGAGCGCGGTCGCCTACGCGGTGGCCGAGGAGCTCGGCTTCACCCCCGAGGAGGTGGAGTGGGTGGTCGTGCCGTTCAACAACTCGTTCGCACCGGGTGAGAAGGACTTCGACTTCGACATCAACCAGATCTCGATCACCGAGGAGCGCGACGAGGCGGTCGACTTCTCCGACGGCTACTACAACGTCAACCAGGCGCTGCTCGGGTTCACCGACTCCGAGATCGCCTCGGCGACGACCATCGAGGACCTCAAGGCGTACCGTCTCGGGGCCCAGGTGGGCACGACCAGCCTCGACTTCATCACCGATGTGATCCAGCCCGAGACCGAGCCGCTGGTGTACGACACCAACGCCGACGCCAAGGCGGCCTTCGACGCCGGCCAGCTCGACGGCCTGGTGCTCGACCTGCCCACCGCCTTCTTCGTGTCGGCGGTGGAGATCGAGGGGTCCTCGGTGATCGCGCAGTTCCCGGCGAGCGAGGACGATCCCGAGCAGTTCGGGATGCTGTTCGAGGAGGGCAACCCCCTCCGCGACTGTGTCAACGAGGCCCTGGCCAACATCGACCTCGACGCCATCCAGCAGGAGTGGCTCTCCGACGTAGTCGACGCTCCGATCATCGAAACCGGCTGAGGTGGCCCGACCACCTGTGAATGACTGAGGCCGAGGCGCCGCGCCGCAGCCCGGGAGTGTCCCCGGGCCGGGCGCGGCGTCTTGCCTTCCATCGACGTCAGCGACGCCGATCGCTCCTGATCGGCGCGGCCAGCAGTGTCGTGGTGTTCGGGACCGTGGCCCTGGTCGTGGTCAACTCCTCGGGTTGGCCGTCGGTACGCGAGTCGTTCTTCAACTGGGACCACTTCCGGGCGTCGTTGCCCGACATCCTCTCCGGATTCGGCCGCAACGTCCGCATCTTTCTCATCGCCGAGGTGTTCATCCTCATCGTCGCCCTGCTCCTCGCCGTGATCCGGAGCAGCCGTTCCCCGGTGCTGACCCCGCTCCGGCTCGCCGCCACCGCGTATGTCGACCTGATCCGGGGCATCCCGACCATCATCCTCCTCTTCCTGCTCGGGTTCGGGGTGCCGGCACTGCGTCTCCGGGGCGTCCCCAACAGCCAGGAGTTCTGGGCGATCACCACGTTGGTCATCTCCTATTCCGCCTATGTGGCCGAGGTGTACCGGGCCGGGATCGACTCGGTGCACGACAGCCAGACCGCCGCGGCCCGCTCACTCGGCCTCAGCTCCGCCCAGAGCATGCGCTGGGTGGTGCTGCCCCAGGCGGTGCGACGGGTCATCCCGCCCCTTCTCAACGACTTCGTCGCCCTGCAGAAGGACTCGGCCCTGCTCGCCCTGCTCGGGGTGCAGGAGGCGTTCCGCCGGGCCCAGATCTACGTGGCCGGGACCTTCAACTTCACCGCATACCTGGCCGCAGCGTTGCTCTTCCTGATCCTGACAATTCCCCTCGCCCGGTACACCGACTACCTGATCCGGCGTCAGCGGTCACGTGTCGGGGGGACATCGTTGTGAGCGAGCGTCTGCTCGAGGTGCGCGCCATCTGGAAGGAGTTCGGCGATCTGACCGTTCTCGCCGACGTCAGCCTCGAACTCGACACCCATGAGGTGCTGGCCGTGGTCGGGCCGTCGGGATCGGGGAAATCGACCCTGCTTCGCTGCATCAACCTGCTCGAGCCGATCGACGACGGGGAGATCCTGCTCGAAGGCGTGGACATCGCCGACCCCGAGTTCGACGCCGACTCGGTGCGTCGCCGCATCGGGATCGTGTTCCAGTCCTTCAACCTGTTCCCACATCTCACCGTCATGGACAACATCACCCTCGCCCCGACCAAGGTGCTCAAGATGTCGAAGGAGGAGGCCCAGGTGACTGCGCAAAAGCTGCTCGCCCGGTTCGATCTGGCCGAGAAGAGGGACGAGTACCCGGACCGTCTCTCCGGGGGCCAGCAGCAACGGGCGGCCATCATCCGCGCCCTGGCCATGAACCCGGCCCTGATCCTCTTCGACGAGCCGACCTCGGCGCTCGATCCCGAGCTGGTCGGGGAGGTGCTCGAGGTGATCAAGACCCTGGCCGCCGAAGGGATGACCATGATCGTCGTCTCCCATGAGCTCGGTTTCGCCCGTGACGTGGCCAACCGCGTGCTGCTCATGGACGAAGGGCGGGTGGTGGAGCAGGGCCCCCCGGAGCAGGTCCTGCTCGAGCCGAGGACGGAACGGGCCCAGCGATTCCTCCGGCAGATGACCGGTCCCCGATGAGACGCGTTTCCTCTCATCGCGCAGATCCCTCGGGCTAGGGTCGCCGCAATGCAACACGCCGGCGAATGCCGGGCGTGAAGCGATCAATCGGAGGAAGACATGAAATCAACCAAGCTATTGGCGGTTCTGGCCGCCTTGATGCTGGTACTCGCTGCCTGTACCGAGGCCGCGGACACCACCACCACCCTTGGCGACACGGGGACCACGGAAGCAGGAGCCGAGGAGCCTACGACCACCGCCGCGGGTGGTGAGCCCACGACCACCGCGGGCGGCCAGGCCCCGGCCGGTGACACCCTGGCCGAGGTGCAGAGCCGCGGCGCCCTCAACTGCGGCGTCAACGACGCAGTGCCCGGCTTCGGATTCCGCGATCCGGACGGCAACTTCGTCGGTTTCGACATCGACTTCTGCAAGGCGGTGGCCGCTGCAGTCCTCGGAGATCCCGAGGCGGTCGAGTACGTGCCTTTGAACGCCCAGCAGAGGTTCACCGCTCTCCAGTCCGGAGAGATCGACGTCCTGATCAGGAACACCACCTGGACCTCGTCACGTGACGGGGGTGAAGGTGCGACCTTTGCCCACACGACGTTCTTCGACGGACAGGGCATGATGGTCAGAGCGGAGGACGGCTTCGCCTCGATCGACGACATGGCGAACACCTCGATCTGCTCCCTGACCGGAACCACGACCGAGCAGAACGTGACCGATCGCTTCGGCGATGTCCCGTTCGAATTGCTCACCTTCGAGGACAACGAGGTGCTGCAGCAGGCGTTCCTCGCCGGGCAATGCGACGGCTGGACGTCGGACAAGTCCCAGCTGGCCGGGGTTCGGAGCAACTTCCCCGACTCGGAGGGAGGCCCTGAGGCCCTGACCATCCTCGACGAGACCTTCTCCAAGGAGCCACTCGGGCCCGCCACCAGAGACGGTGACTCCCAGTGGTCCCAGATCATCGACTGGGTGGTGATCGCCACCATCCAGGCCGAGGAGTTCGGCATCGAGTCGGGCAACGTCGACACCTTCGCCGACACCGAGGATGTCAACATCAGACGGTTCCTCGGTCTGGAGATCGAGGACGACGAAGGAAACGCCACGGTCTTCGATTCGGGTCTGGGTCTCGACCCGGGTTGGGCGGCCGGTGTCATCTCCGCGGTTGGGAACTACGCCGAGATCTACGCCCGGAATGTCGGGCCGGACACTCCGCTCGGGCTGGAGCGCGGGCCCAACTCGCTCTGGACCGACGGCGGGTTGCTCTACGCCCCGCCTTACCGCTAACCACCGACGATTGGGGGGTGACCGATCGGTCACCCCCCAACTCATCCCGTCGTGACCTCGACCGTCGCCTCATCGACCGCCCGCCCGCCCTGGTGGCGGGACATCCGGGTTCTCCGCGTCGTGATCCAGCTGGTGGCCACCGCCGCCATCGGGCTGATCATGTACGTGTTGTGGTTCAACCTGACCAACAACATGAAGAGGATCGGGATCGAGCTCGGGTTCGACTTCCTGCAGCAGCCGGTCGGGGTCAGCGTCACCGGAAGCGACATCAGCGCCGGTTCCACGGTGTGGCGGGCGTTGGTGGTCGGGATCAAGAACACCTTCGCACTAGTCGTGGTCGGGCTCCCACTGCTCACGATCATCGGGGTCCTGGTTGGGGTCGCCAGGCTCTCGACCAACTGGTTGGTGGCCAAGGCGGCCACGATCTATGTGGAGACCCTGAGGAACATCCCCCCGCTGCTGATCATCCTCTTCGCCTTCTTCGTCGGGATTCTCCCCCTGCCCAATATCCAGGATCCGGTCGAGATCTTCGACCTGGCCATCGTCAACAACCGCTTCATCGCCGTCACCGGGTTCGCCGCCAACCCGGGTTTGACCACCTTCATGTGGGTCATGGTCGGTGCCCTGGTCGTGGCGGCGATCGTCTGGCGTTGGCGGACTGCGATCTTCGACACGACCGGGATGCCGCATCACCGGGTGTTGTGGTCGCTCGGAGTCCTGCTCGGGCTCGGAGTCGTCGGATTCCTCGTCATCGGCCAGCCCTTCGAATTGTCCAAGCCGGTGCTCGACGGGCGGGTGCTCACCGGGGGCTTCTCGGGCTTGGGGGGCTACTTCGCCATGCTCGTCGCCCTGGTCCTGTACACCGCCAGCCATGTGGCCGAGATCGTGCGCGGGTCGATCCTGGCGGTTCCCAAAGGGCAGACCGAGGCGGCCAACGCGCTCGCACTCTCCGGATTCCAGAGACTGCGTCATGTGGTCCTGCCCCAGGCGATGCGGATCGCCCTCCCTCCCACCATCAACCAATACCTGAACTACGTGAAGAACACCTCGCTCGGCATCGCAGTCGGCTACTCCGAGGTCACCCTGATCGCCTTCCAGGCGGTCGGCAACGGACGCCCCGCCCCCCAGATGGTCCTGATCCTGATGGCGTCGTACCTCCTCTTCTCCCTGGTCATCTCGGCCATGGTCAACTTCCTCAATCGCCGTCTGCAATTGGTCACGCAATGACCGCTTCCGACACCGTCGACATCAAGGTCCCCGAGGAGAGCCTCCAGCCGATCGAGCCCGGTCTGCGTGGCTGGGCCTGGGTGCGGAGACACCTGGTGTCCACCTGGTACAACGCCGTTCTCACCCTGTTCATGGCCGGGGTCTTCGTCGTCGCCCTGTGGTGGGTGGTCAGGTTCCTCTTCGTCACCGAGTTCGAGATCCTCCGGGTCAACCTCGCCCTGATCATGGTGGGAGGGTTTCCCCGCGACCAGCTGTGGCGGCCAGCTGTGGCGCTGATAGCGATCGCCCTTCTCATCGGCCTCATCGCCGGGATGTCCACCGCCTCCGCGCTGGAGAGGGCGCGTCGGTCGGGAGTGGAGTTCACCGCGGCCGGTCCGCTGACCCTTATCCGGCGTTTCTGGCCGCTGTTGGTGTTCATGGTTGCAGTGCTGCTTCTCGCCCAGACGCTCACTCCCTGGCTGATCGCCGGCGCCTCACTGATCGCGGCACTGGGGGGCTATTGGATCGGCCGGGTCCTC
>DASUSU010000118.1:0-10761 GCA_036374915.1 Acidimicrobiia bacterium
GCATCGGTCTCGCCATCGTCCTGATGATCTTCCGCAACCGGAAGTCCGCAAACGTCGACGAGCTCCACCTGATGAGATGGTGATGGCTCGCTCGCTCCGCTCACTCGCAGCCGTAAGCCTCAGGCCTCAGGCAGTAAGCCAGAGCGCGGGTCTGGCCTATGACCTATGGCCTATGGCCTATGGCCCTGAGGTAACGAAGTGACCTCCGTCCTCGCCACCGAGGCGGAGCACGCAGTCGAAGCCGGGATCACCGGCGGCTTCTTCGTCGACACGGCCGGGATCATGCTGGTCCTGCCCTTCGTCGCCTTCCTCCTCATCATCGCCTTCGGGAAGCGGATGAAGAACCAGGGTGCGGAGCTGGCGATCGGGGCTCTCGCCGTCAACACGGTGTGGGCAACCGTCCTCTTCGTGATGAACATGACCGAGGGCGTGCTCGCCACCACCACCTTCGAGATCGGCCGGATCGGGAGCGATCTCGTCTTCGAGCTGGGCTGGGTGGTGGACGGGCTCTCCATCATGATGTACTTCCTGGTCAGCCTGGTCGGCCTGATCGTGTTCATCTACGCGGTCGGTTACATGCACGGCGACGTCAGGGTCCCCTGGTTCTTCGCCGCCTTCTCCCTCTTCGCCGGCTCGATGCTGGTCCTGGTCGGTGCGCCCAACCTGATCCAGCTGATCATCGGATGGGAGGGTGTCGGTCTCGCCTCCTATCTGCTCATCGCCTTCTACTGGGAGGACATGGCCAATGTGAACGCGGGCAACAAGGCGTTCATGGTCAACCGCACCGCCGACATCGGGCTCATGCTCGGTGCGATCATCGTGGCCGTGGCGGTGGGCACCTTCGACTTCGCCGCCATCAACGAGGCCGCCGTTGCCGGGCTCGGCGCGCTGTCCACCGTGGCGGTGGTGGGCGGGGCGCTCCTCTTCGTGGGTGCGATGGGGAAGAGCGCCCAGTTCCCGTTCCACATCTGGCTTCCCGACGCGATGGCCGGGCCCACCCCGGTGTCGGCCCTGATGCATGCCGCGACGATGGTGACCGCCGGGGTCTACCTGATGGGCCGGATGTTCCCGCTCTTCCAGAACATGGCCTCCGAGCTGAGGCCGTGGATGGTGGTGATCGGCGCGATCACCCTGTTCGCCCTGGGATTGCTCGCCCTGGTCGCCGACGACATCAAGAAGGTGCTGGCCTACTCGACCGTGTCCCAACTCGGGTACATGATGACCGCGGTCGCCGCGGGTGGGTACACCGCGGGGCTGTTCCATCTGTTCACCCACGCCTTCTTCAAGGCGCTTCTCTTCCTGGGGGCGGGGTCGGTGATCCACGCCGTCCACTCCAACAACATGAGCGATATGGGCGGGCTGCGCCGGTTCATGCCGCGCACCTATTGGACCTTCGTGATCGGGGCGGTGTCCCTCGCCGGCATCTTCCCCCTGGCCGGGTTCTGGTCCAAGGACGAGATACTGGCCACCCTCGACTACGAGGGTTACACCGCGGTGATGTGGATCGCGGTGGCCGGCGCCTTCGTCACCGCCTTCTACATGACCCGTGCCGTCGCCCTCACCTTCCACGGCGAGTACAAGGGCCACGGTCATCCCCACGAGTCCCCCCGGATCATGACCGGGCCGCTGGTCGCCCTGGCCGTTCCCTCGGTGCTGTTCGGGCTGTTGAACATCCCCGGGGTCGAAATCCCGGTGATCGGCAACTTCACCGAGTGGCTGGCGGTCCGGGTGGTGCCGATGGGGGACCATCACGCCGAGGGGATCGACTTCTTCCTCGCCGGCGCCGGGCTGGTCGCCGCCCTGGCCGGCATCGCCCTGGGCTGGCTGGTCTGGGGCAAGGACCGTGACACCCAGGCGGAGCGGGACCGTTTCCAGATTCCCGCCCTGTACCCGCTGCTCCGCAACAAGTACTTCGTGGACGACCTGGCCGACGGTGTGGTGGCCGGCACGATGGGGCCGCTCGCCCGATTCACCAACTGGGTCAACGACTACGTCATCGACGGCATCGTCAACGGCGCCGGGGTGCTCACCAAGGCTCTGGGCTCGTTCGTCTACGGGGTCGTCGACCAGAAGGGCGTCGACGGTGTGATCCACGGGTTGTCGGCAGGAGCCGACGGCGCCGGGTCCGCTCTGCGCCGGTGGCAGACCGGACGGGTCCAGCAGTATGCGGCATCGGTGGTCGGGGGCGCCCTGATCCTGATAGTGCTGTTCGTGTTCGTGAGATAGGAGAGGCTGAGAGCAAATGGAATGGTTCGAAACCTGGGCGTTGACCCTGATCGTCTTCCTGCCCCTGGCCGGAGCGCTCCTCCTCGGGTTGATCCCCAAGCAGAACGAGGGCGCCCTCAAGGCGGCCTCGTTGCTGGTGACGGGTCTCGCCTTCGTCCTCTCCCTGGTCGTGATCGGGCAGTTCGACTTCTCCGGCGTCCCCTACAACAGCTATCAGCTGGAAGTGAACGAGACCTGGATCGGGGCGATCAACGCCAACTACCACCTGGGTGTGGACGGGATCAGCCTGCCCCTGCTCGTCCTGTCCACCTTCGTCATGGTGCTCTCGGTGATCTACAGCCTGAACCACTGGGAGGAGCCGAGGAACCCCAAGGCGTTCCTCATCCTCATGCTGATCCTGGCCACCGGGCTCAACGGCACCTTCGTCGCCCTCGACCTGGTCCTGTTCTTCATCTTCTTCGAAGTGGTCCTGGTCCCGATGTACTTCATGATCGGGATCTGGGGAGACCGCTCTCCCCGGAAGATCCCCGGCTTCGGCCGGGAAGTGCAGACCCGGCTCTACGCGGCGATCAAGTTCTTCCTGTTCACCCTGTTCGGGTCGGCGTTCATGCTGCTGGGCTTTCTCGCCCTCTACTTCGAGTCGGGCAACGTCGGGGAGTTCGGTCGGACCTTCGACATCCCTCAGCTCACCGAGCTCGGGGCGGCCGGGGCCTTCTCCGGCCCTGGCAACTTCGCCTTCCTCGTGTTCGGGGCAATGTTCCTCGGGTTCGCGGTGAAGGTCCCGATGTGGCCGCTGCACACCTGGCTCCCCGACGCCCACACCGCGGCCCCGACCGTCGGCTCGGTGCTCCTCGCCGCCATCATGCTGAAGCTGGGCTCCTACGGGTTCATCCGCATCTCGCTGCCCATCCTCCCCGAGGAGGCGGCCAACTGGGCGCCGGCGATAGCGATCCTGGCCGTGATCGGGATCATCTACGGCTCCTTGGCCTGCCTTGCTCAGACCGACATGAAGCGTCTCATCGCCTTCTCCTCGGTGGGTCACATGGGCTTCGTCATGCTGGGGATCGCCACCCTCACCGACGTCGGGATCAACGCCGCGGTCATCGGGATGGTGGCTCACGGGCTGATCACCGGTCTCCTCTTCTTCCTGGCCGGCTCGATGTCTCATCGATACCACACCAGGGAGATGTCGCGTCTCGGGGGCAACATGAAGCTGATGCCGGTGATGGGGGGCATCCTCGCCTTCACCGCGATGGCTTCGCTCGGTCTTCCCGGCCTGGCCGGGTTCTGGGGGGAGTTCATGTCCCTGGTCGGCGCCTACAACCCTCTCGACGGGCTCTCGTTGGGCGTGTTCCGCACCGCAATGGTCCTCGGCGCGGTGGGAACCGTCCTCACCGCGGGATACATGCTCTACCTGCTCCAGCAGGTCAACCTCGGTGAGCCCGGCGAGGAGTGGCAGGGCCGCGAGTTCCACGACGTCGACCGTTTCGAGATGACCTCTTGGGTGCCGCTCATCGTGCTGATCGTGGTGGTCGGCTTCTACCCCAAGGTGATATTCAACGCGACCACCGACAGCGTGGTCTCGCTGGTCGAGATGGTGTTCGGTTGATGCTCGCTTCGCTCGCCCTCGGCCATAAGCCACAAGCTTCAGGCAATAAGCCAGAACGCGCTTCTGGCCTGCTGCCTATGGCCTACTGCCTAGTGCCTACTGCCCATGGCGTATGGCTTGCGGCCTCCGGCGAGACCGCGACATGACCTTCGAGATCGACTACTTCGCCCTACTGCCCGAGCTGGTGGTCGTCGCGACCATGCTCGGCGTGTTCGCCCTCGACCTCGTCCTTCCCCGGGCCCGCAAGTACTGGACGGCCACCATGGCGGTGGCGGGGACGACCCTGGCTGCCATCCCCCTGGTCCTCCTCGCCGCCGACGGGACGACGAGATCGATGTTCGACGGCTCCTATGTCGTCGACGAGTTCGCCGTGATCCTCAAAGGGGTGTTCATCGTCTCGGCGTACATCGTCCTCCTGATGTCGCATCACTACATCGAGTCGGACCGCTATTACCAGGGCGAGTACTACTTCCTGCTCCTCGCCTCCGTCCTCGGCTCGCTGGTCATGGCCTCGGCCCGTGACCTGATCGTCCTGTTCATCGGTCTCGAGCTCACCACAGGGCCTCTCTACATGCTGGCGGGATGGAGGAAGGGGGACGCAAAGTCCAACGAGGCCTCGATGAAGTACTTCATCCTCGGGGTCCTCTCCACCGCGATCCTGCTCTACGGCATGTCGATGCTCTACGGGTTGACCGGCGAGGTCACCTTCGCCGGACTGGCCGAGGCGACGATGGGGATGGCCGACGAGCCCGCGATCGTCGCCGCGGTGTTCGGTCTGATCGTGGGGTTCGGCTTCAAGATCTCGGCGGTCCCGTTCCACTTCTGGGCGCCGGACACCTACGAAGGGGCGCCCACCCCGGTAACCGCCTACCTGTCGGTCAACTCGAAGGCCGCAGGTTTCGTCGCCTTCCTCCTCGTCATGTACCAGGCCCTGCCCGGTCTCTCCGAGATCTGGGCCCCGGCCCTGTGGCTGTTGGCGGTGTTGTCGATGACGGTGGGCAACCTGGCCGCCCTGCGCCAGGGGAACATCGTCCGGCTGCTCGCCTACTCGTCGATCGCCCAGGCCGGGTTCATGCTGGTGCCATTCGCCGCAGCGGCGGTGGCCGGGGCCGATCTGGCCGAGGCGTTCTCGGCGACCGTGGTCTACCTGGTCATCTACGCCATCATGAACCTCGGGGCCTTCGCCGTGGTCATCGCCGGGGCGCGCAAGACCCGATCCGGGGAGATCCGGGCCTGGTCGGGGCTGGCCCAGGTCGACACCAGGCTCGGCGTCCTGGTCACCGTGTTCTTCTTCAGCCTGGCCGGCATCCCGCCCCTGGCCGGCTGGTTCGCCAAGTTCGCTATGTTCCGCTCGGTCATCATCGCCGGTGGGGTCTCGACCGTGGTGTTGGCCGCCATTGCCGCGGTGAATTCGGTCATCGCGCTCTACTACTACGCCCGGGTGGTGAAGTCGGTGTGGCTCGACGATCCGGTCGGTGAGTTCGCTCCCGACGTCGAAGCGGCGCCGGCGGGCTCCTTGCGGCTTGCCCTGCTGGTGGCCCTGGCCATCACCGTCCTGATCGGTCTCTTCCCGGCGATAGCCACCTTCGTCGGCGACGCCAGCCGGGTGATCGCCTCGTTCAACTAGGCAACGGGCTACGAGCGACGAGCTACCAGCAACGAGCTACCAGCAACGAGGAACGAGCCGGCTGACGGGTCACAGCCCTGTCCCAGGCCGGCGGCGATGAGTCCCCCGATCCGGAGGCAGAGGTGACCACCCGAGGATCTCGGCGCACTGAAGACGGAAGAGACCGTACGGGCAGCACCCGGCTGATCGCCGGGCTCGGCTGGGTGCTGGCCGCCATCGTCTTCGTCTCGGTGGGGTGGATCTTCCCCGATGAGATCACGTCGGTCTCGATGCGACAGGCTGCCGGCCTCGCATCGGTGTTCGCGGTCGCACCGACCTGCGTCTGGCTCTGGCACTCCAACACCGAATACATCCTGCTGGTCGGGGCTGGATGGTTCGTCGGATCCGCTGTCACCACGTTCGGTGGGAACGGTCTGATGGCGGCCGGCGTGCTCTACGGGCTGGTGCTCACGATCAACTCGGCTGCGGCGAGGCCGAACCGGGTGCTGTTCACGATCGCGCTTCTCGCAATGTCCGCGCTGTTCGTCGCTGCCGTCCTGCTCGCCTTGGATGGCAGAGTGTCGACCGGGCTCGGAGCGTTCGTGCTCGCCGCGCTAGTCGTCGCGCTCGGCGGCCTTCCTTTGAGCCGGTCGAATTAACGAGCCGGAGGTGGCTCGTAGCTCGTCGCTCAATCCCTCGGGTCGTCGAGCCCGAGGATCCTCGCCATCTCCTGGGCCACCGCCCACGAGCCCCGGTCCTGGTTGCACAGGACCACGGTGGTGATTCCGGGTCGCATGTAGTGCGAGACGATCGTGGAGACCCCGGGGTCGGAGCCGCTGTGCCCGAAGATGGTGACCACGTCGTCCTCGACCACCAGTTCCATCCCGTAGCCGTAGGCCTCCGGGCTCTCCTCCTCGGACCCGTGCGGGGTCAACATCGACGACACCGTCTCCGGGCTCACGATCCGGCCCGACCGAAGCGCGTCGAGGAACAGGGCGAGATCGGCGGCGGTGGTGATCAGTCCGCCGTCGGGCATCCCCCCGGAGGGGACGCTGTAGATGTTGGCCCGCCAGGTGTCCGGAGGGCCGTCGCTCACCAGATACGAGGTGGCCAGGCCTTCCGGGGCCAGGTCGAGATCGAAGAACCCGGAGCGGGTCATCCCCCCCGGCACCAACACTTCCTCGGTGGCCACATCGGCGAACTTGCGGCCGGTGACCCACTCGATCAGCACCCCGATCAGGATGTAGTTGGCGTCGGCGTAGATGAACTCCCCGGGTTCGGCGACCGCGGGGAGGTCCACGAACAGGGGCAGGATGTCGCCCGGGCCGCGTGCTTTCTGGACCGGGACCCGTTCCCAGGCACTGGTGAACGATTCCCAGGTCTCGTCCTCGTCGTCGTGGTAGTTGGCCAGGCCCGAGGTGTGGGAGAGAAGATGATGGAGGGTGTGGCGGTCGTCGAGCCCGGCCGGCCGCTGCGGGACGGGGAGGAACCCGGTCAGGGGCTTGTGCAGGCTGAGGGTGCCCTTCTCGACCAGACGCAGGGCGGTGGCCGCGGTGATCATCTTGGTCACGGATGCCACCTGGAATCGACTCTCCGGGTGCAACGGGACCTGGTCGGCGCGATGGGCAAACCCGGCCGCGTGGACGAGTCGGGGAGCGCCCTCGGCCCAAACCAGGGCGACTCCGCTGAACAGCCCTTGCTCGGCCCGGCCGTCGATCCAGGGTCGAAGTGCTTCGAGGTCGGTCACCTGCTGCCCCGCACTTCGCCGCGGCGAAGCGCCCGGTACTCCCGGTCCAGCAGCGACCAGAGCGAGTGATCGACCCAGTTGCCCCGAATCAGCAACTCCTCGCGCAGCACCCCTTCCCTGGTGAACCCGAGCTTCTGGGCGACACGGTCGGAGGCGTAGTTGCCGACTGCGATGCGCAGCGTGACCTTGTGATATCCGAGCGAGTTGAACGCCTCTTCCAGCATGCGCTCCACCGCCTCGGTGCAGATCCCCTTGGACTGCTCGTCGGTGCGCACCCAGTATCCGAACTCGGCGATCTTGCCCAGCTTGGAGACGGTCCACAACGAGATGCTCCCGACGTGACGCTCGGGGTCGTCCTTGAATCGGATCGTGTAGTCCCAAGCCCGGTCCTCCTTCCAGGCCTGCAACGACTCGCGGATGAAGGCGGTGGTGTCGCCGTGCTCGTAGTCCATCCGGGCCCAGGGCAGCCATTGGTTCAATTCGGGCAGAGAGGCGCGGGCCGCTTCGTCGTATGTGGTGTGGTCGCGCCGGCTGAACCTGCGCAGGATGAGGCGATCGGTCTCGAGCAGTGATCTCGGCACCGGGTCAGGTTATCGGCGGGCTTAACCTGAGTTCCAGATGTGGGACCGACTTCATCTCGTCGAGAGCCTGCCCGCCGGCAAGATCCAACATCGCGCCGCGGTCCTGGCGCCCCTCTACGAAGACGACCGCGGTGAGGTGAGGGTGGTGCTCACCAAGCGACCCGAGACCATGCCCACCCACGCCGGGCATATCTCGTTTCCCGGGGGGCGGGCTCACCCCGAGGACACGGGACCGGTCGACACTGCCCTGCGCGAGGCGCACGAGGAGGTGGGGATCGAGCGGGAGAGGGTTGAGATCCTCGGCTTTCTCCCCGCCATCGACACCGTGGAGTTCAAGCCGTGGGTCATTCCGGTGGTGGGAAGGGTGTCGACCCCGCTGAACCTGGTCCCCAGCGAACGTGAGGTCGCACGCATCCACATCCCGCGTCTGGAGGACCTGGCCGACGAGGGTCTCTGGTGGCACGTGCCCTGGAACGGGCGTCGCGTCTGGTATTACGACCTGGACGGCGACACGCTCTGGGGGGCGACCGCCCACATGGTGCGATCCCTGCTCGGGCTCCCCGAGTAGGACCGGCCGGAGCACTGCTCCTTCCCGAGGGTCCTAGGGCGCTCCGGTGTCTTAGAATCGGTGATGCGGGGTATCACTGCTCTTATCGTGAGAAAACGACTGATGATCGCTGCGGCGCTGACCGCTGTCCTGCTCCTGGCGGCAGGAGCGAGTCTTGCCATGTCGACCTGGCGGGACGTCAATCGGGTCAGCATCGACAGGGACACGCCTGCCTTCGATTTGCCCGAGGACAACGGGTCGGAGCAGACGCCGGCCGCGGAGGACTTGACCGAGGGCGACTCGGTGGAGGGTCTCGAGGTGGTCCTCCTCGTCGGCTCCGACTCGAGAGACGAGTTGGACGACGTCGAGGGCTTCGGCGAGTTCGACGGCCAGCGAGCCGATGTCGTGATGGTGCTGATCCGACCCGCCGACGGGTCGAGGGCCGCGTTGCTCTCGCTCCCGCGCGACCTCCTGGTCGACGACATATGCCGGGAAGGCAGGGCGCACCGATTGAACGACTCGCTTCAGGGCTGCGAGACCGTCAATGGGCCTACGGCTCTCACCCGGACGGTCGAGGAAGTCATCGGCCAGACCATCGATCACTTCGCCATGGTCGACCTGGCCGGGTTCCAGCAGGCGGTCGACGAGGTCGGCGGCTATGAGATCTGCATCGAGCGGGCGGTTCGCGATCAGCGGGCGCAGCTGCAGCTCCCCGCCGGCTGCACCCGGGCCACCGGGGCCCAGACCCTCGCCTGGCTCCGTTCCCGGAGCACCCAGGAGCTGACCGACGACGGTTGGCGCACGGTGCCCGGGGTCAATGACCTCACCCGCAACGAGAGGCAGCGGGAGTTCCTCCTCTCGATGCTGGGGCGGCTGTCCGACTTCGGCAGTCCCACCGACGTCGCCGACGTGGCCAGGGTGATCGCGCCGTATGTCACCGTCGATTCCGAGCTGTCCTTCCTCGACGCGGTCGATCTCGCCTGGACCATGCGCGGCCTGAGCCGGGGCAACATCGACGAGTTGGAGATCCCCGTCTCCGACGCGACCACCGCGTCGGGCGCCGCGGTCCTGGTGGCCGAGGTGGACATCGCAGACCTGGTCGACGACTACCTCGCCCCCGAGATCGCCGAGGATCCGACCGGCTTCGCCGGGTGAGCTTCGCCCGGCCATAGCGGCCCAGGCACCGGGAGCGGCGCATTGCGGAGCCGGGCCGGAGTGGCGAGAATCGTCGCCATGACATCGAGGCGCGTCTTCTCGGGCATCCAGCCCACCGGTGACTTCCACGTCGGCAGCTACGTCGGGGCGTTGCGCAACTGGGTCGCGCTTCAGGACGAATACGACGAGACCATCTACTGCGTGGTCGATCTGCACGCCATGACCGTCCCCTATGAGGCTGCAGAGCTGCGCGCCCGCCGCCTCGAGTCGGCAAAGATGCTGCTCGCCGTAGGGATCGACCCGGAAACGTCGCTTCTCTACTACCAATCGGAGGTGCCCCAACACGTGGAGCTGGCCTGGGTGCTCGGGACCCTGGCCGGGCTCGGTCAGTTGGAGCGTATGACCCAATTCAAGGAGAAGTCGGATCGGGCGAATCAGAACCTGGGGATATTCGCCTATCCGGTGCTCCAAGCAGCCGACATCCTGGTGCACAAGGCGAATGCGGTCCCGGTCGGCGACGACCAGGCGCAGCATCTCGAGCTGACCCGGGACCTGGCGCAACGGTTCAACAGCCGGTTCGGCGACGAGTTCCCGTTGCCCGCGACGATCACACCCAAGATCGGGGCCAGGGTGATGTCGCTGACAGATCCGACCTCCAAGATGTCGAAGTCCGACCCCAGCCCTCGCTCCCGCATCGAGTTGAAGGACACCCCCGACCAGATCTTGAAGAAGGTGAGGGCTGCGGTGACCGATACCGGCACCGAGGTCGCCTACGACTGGGAGTCCAAGCCGGGCATCTCCAATCTGCTCGAGATGTTCAGCGTCTTCACCGACCGCCCCATCCCCGAGCTGGCCGACGAGTTCGCCGGGAAAGGCTACGGGACCTTCAAGACCGCGGTCGCAGAGGCAATTGCCGAAGGCCTTGCCCCGGTCCGCACCGCCTACGACTCCTTGGAGGACGCCGAGGTGGAGAAGGTGATGGCCAGGGGCGCCGCCGCCGCCCGGGATCGGGCCGAGGTCGAGATGAAGACGGTGCGGGAGAAGGTCGGGCTCACCTAGCCGAGCGACTCCAGCAGCTCGGGTGGGAGGAGGAGGACGACCGCGGCGAGCAGGTTGAATCCGGAGTGAATGAAGATGGCCGGGCCGAGTCGTTTGGAGCGGAGGGTCACCCAGGCCAGGACCAGGCCCACCACGAACAGCTGGGGCAAGACCACAGCCGCAGCCTGCAGTATCCGGCTCGGCTGCAGCCCGAGCATGTGGAAGAAGGCGAACACCAGGGCGGTGACCACC
>DASUSU010000119.1:0-2567 GCA_036374915.1 Acidimicrobiia bacterium
CCAGCACTTAACAGTTTTCTAAACCTCGTTAGCTTTGGTGCGCGTTTCAGGAACGAAATCTGAATTGGAGGGACCAAAGCCATGCGCATGGCTCGCACACTGGTATCGCTGATCGCGGCGGCGCTGATGCTCGCATCGCTGCCGGCTGTTGCTCAGGAGGAGACACCGACGACCGAGGTCGACAGTCTCGGCATGTCTACCCCCTATCCCAGGGTCGCCGTTGAGGCCGGGGATCAGGCGACCTTCGACCTCGCCCTCGTAGCGCCGGAGCCGACGCCCATGACCCTCGAGGTGAGCGGTCTGCCCGATGGGTGGACCGGGGTGTTTCGTGGTGGGGGCTTCGAGATCGATGGCGTCACAGCCGGCCCACAGGCGCCTGAGTTGAGTCTCGATGTGGGCGTTCCCGTCGACGCAGCCGAGGGCACGTATGACATAGGCGTGTCCGCGTCCGGAGGCGGGACATCCCTGGACCTGGCCCTGCAGATCCGGGTCTCGGCCCAGGCCGGTGGCGAGGTCACATTGACGCCCGACTTTCCCGGGCTTCGTGTCCCCACCGGGGAGACGGCGAGCTTCAGTGTCGAGCTCCGCAACGACACTCCGAGTGATCTCGAGTTCGAGCTCAGCTCGTCAGGGCCCGCCGGCTGGGAGGTGACCGCGGAGCCGGCCACAGAGCCCCAGGCGACCACGATGCAGGTCGAGGCGGGCTCGACTGCGCAGATCACCGTGTCGGCGACTGCGCCCCCCGGTGTGGAGTCGGGTCAGTATCCGATCTCGGTGCAAGCCTCGTCGCCGGACACCGAGGTCCAGGCGGACATGATCGTCGAGATCGTGGGCTCTTTCTCACTCGAGTTGGGCACACCCGATCAGCGTCTGAGCACCGAGGTCAGTGCCGATGGGTCCAGCGACATCGTCCTCGTCGTCACCAACACCGGCACCGCCCCGATCAGCAACGTCGAGCTTTCGGCGACCGCCCCCTCCAACTGGGAGGTGAGCTTCGCCGAACAGGTCATCGCCCAGCTGGCCGCCGGGGAGTCGGCCACCGTCACCGCGACGGTCACCCCCTCCGACCAGGCGGTCGCAGGCGACTACGTGATCACCTTCCGGGCGGACAGTGACGAGGCCAACAGCACTGTCGACATCCGGACCACGGTGAACCCATCGGCGATCTGGGGCTTCGTCGGCGTTGCCCTCATCGTCCTGGTCCTGGTCGGGCTGGCCTGGGTGTTTCGCCGGTTCGGCCGGAGGTAGAAGGTGGCAACCGCCATTCGCACGGTCGGCTTGACCAAGCGATACGAGGACGCGACCGTCGTGGACCGGCTCGACCTCGACATCCCCACCGGTGAGGTCTTCGGGCTCCTTGGCCCCAACGGTGCCGGGAAGACGACGACGATTCTCATGCTTCTCGGTCTCACCGAGCCGACCTCGGGATCGATGGAGATCCTGGGTCTCGACCCGCGACGCAATCCACTCGAGGTGAAGAGACGAGTGGGCTATCTGCCGGATGCCGTCGGCTTCTACGACGACCTCACCGGTCGCCAGAACTTGCGCTTCACGGCCCGGCTGAATCACATCGACGACATGGATCACAGGATCGAAGAGCTCCTGACCGAGGTCGGCCTCGGCCACGCCGCCGACCAACCCGCAGGTGAGTACTCGAGGGGCATGAAGCAGCGCCTCGGTCTGGCCGACGCTCTGGTGAAGGACCCGTCGATACTGATCCTCGACGAGCCGACCACTGCCATCGACCCCGAAGGAGTCGCCGAGATCCTCGATCTCATCCGCCGTCTCGCCGTCGAGGAGCAGGTGACGGTCCTCCTTTCCAGCCACCTTCTCAACCAGGTCCAAGCGGTGTGCGACCGTGTCGCCATCTTCGTGGCAGGCTCCGTCGTCGCCCAAGGGACCCCGCACGACCTGGCTGCAGAGCAGATGGGGCATGTGCGAGTGGAGTTCCGATTCGCCGGCGACATCGATGCCGCGCGATCGCGTCTCGAGGCGATCGATGCCGTCGAGGACGTGGCCCTGGGACGTGTCCCCAACTCGCTGATCGCCACTCTCGATGTAGGGACACTTTCGGGCACGGTCAGCGAGCTCGTGAAGGACGGCTCGCAGATCATCGGGGTTCGTCGCGTCGACGAAGACCTCGACGCCATCTACCGGCGCTATTTCGAGATACGTGAGGAGGTGACGGCATGAACGCGAGTGAAGAGGCGGTTCAGGAACGCGAGGCTCCGTCTCCCACCTATGGCGGTGGTTGGCGTGTCGTTGCCTCCAAGGAGTTCGCCGATCACATCTACTCGGGCCGGTTCGTGGTGCTTCTCGGAGTGCTGGGGATCGCCACCGCCGCTGCGGTCTTCGCCGCCTCCGGCGGCATCCGAGAGGTCGCCCAGCAGGCCGACGAGATCACTGCCCTGTTCCTCAAGCTGTTCACCGTGACCACCGATCCGGTTCCGTTCCCCTTGATCATCTTTGTGAGTTTGCTGGCTCCATTGCTCGGGATCATGTTCGGCTTCGACTCGGTGAATGGGGAACGAGCTCAGGGCACTCTTCCTCGATTGCTCGCCCAGCCC
>DASUSU010000120.1:0-4567 GCA_036374915.1 Acidimicrobiia bacterium
CGTCCGGGCGGCCGAAGGGCTGGGCATCGACCTGGTCATCGCCTCGGAGCAGCCGCCCCCCTTCGACATGGGCGACCGCTACCTGCAGATCGACTGCTCCGACCCGGGCAAGGCCGCCGAGTCGATCACCAGGCTTGGAGACACTGCCCGGCTCGACGGTGTGGTCGCCGCCGACGATGCCGGGGTGGTGATCGCAGCACTGGCCGGCAGCCGCATGGGGTTGCGCGCCAACGATCCCGATGCCGCCGCCGCCACCAGGGACAAGGCCTCCCAACGGGAGAGGCTGAGAGACGCCGAGGTGCCCCAGCCGCTCTTCGCCGTGCTCCCCGCCGGAGCCGACGGGGAGCAAGCGGCGCGATCGGTCGGCTTCCCGCTGGTGGTGAAGCCTCTGGACCGGGCGGCCGGCCAGGGGGTGATACGGGTCGACGACAGCGAGCAACTCACCTCGACGCTGACCCGGGTGAGATCGATCGTCGGTGAGTCTGCCCTGCTCCTCCTCGAGGAATACATGGGAGGCGAAGAGGTCGCCCTCGAGGGCATAGTCCGCGATGGGGAGTTGACCACCCTCACCATCTTCGACAAACCCGACGCCGAAGAAGGCCCGTTCTTCCCCGAGACCATCCTGGTCACCCCGACCCTCCTCGACGATCGAGCCCAGACCGAGTGCCGGAGGGTGGCCTCCGCCGCGCTCGCCGCGATCGGGATCACCCACGGACCGGTGCACATCGAGATGAAGGTCGAGGGGGACGTGGTGAGGGTCATCGAGGTGGCGGCCCGGTCGATCGGCGGTCTCTGCTCGCGAAGTCTCAACTTCGGTCTGCTCGGTACCACCCTGGAGGCGCTGATACTCCGCAATGCGATCGGGATGGAGAAGCCCGAGTTGCGGAGGGAGAGCACCGCCAGCGGTGTGCTGATGATCCCGATCCCAGCGGCCGGGCGTCTGGTCGCGATCGAGGGTCTCGATCGGATCCGTGAGATCGAGCACATTTCGGCGATCGACATCACCGTCACCCAGGGCACGATGATCCAGCCGCCGCCGGAGGGCGATCGTTACCTCGGTTTCGTCTTCGCCCGCGGTGGTGACCGGGAGAGGGTGGAGGCGGCGCTGCGCACCGCGAAGGAGATGGTCGAGGTTCGGATCGAGTGAGACACAGTCGGCCTTTCCCCAATCAACCCGGCCTCCTGCAACCATGAACCTCTACTGGAGGGTTAGTTCTTACCCACCGAGTCGCGCGTAAGACGATTTTGTCATTATGAGCACCATCTTGATCTTTGCCGGCGGGGACCTGCCGGAGTCCGATCTGGCCGACGAACTGCCCTCGGCGGACCTGATCCTGGCCGCAGACAGCGGGTACGACCTGGCCGTCCATCTCGGTTTCGGCGTCGACGTCCTGATCGGGGACCTGGACTCGATAACGACCTCCCCCATCCCCGACCACGTGGTCGTCGAGCGCTACCCGGTCGACAAGGACCAGACCGACCTCGACCTGGCGCTCGAGTTGGCGCTGCGCGAGGACCCGGAGCGGGTTGTGGTGATAGGAGGCACCGGTGGCAGATTCGACCACGAGATCTCCACCGTCGGTCTCCTCTGCTCCGACCGGTGGTCGGCGATCGACGAGTTGGAATGGGTCTCCTCGCGGGGCCGGGCCTACGTGGTGCGACGACGTCGGATCATCCACGGCGACATCGGGGCGACGGTGAGCCTGGTCCCGGTGGGAGGAGTCGTGGCCGGGGTCAAGACGAGCGGGCTGCAGTGGGAACTGGCCGGCGAGGATCTGCCCCCCGGTTCCACCATGGGGGTGAGCAATGTGATGCGGGCGCCGGTGACCGACATCCAGGTCGAGTCCGGCTGCCTCCTCGTCGTGTTCCCCGGCTGAGCGAGATGGCCCACCCGGGAATCACACCTCGGAGGGCAAGTCGGGAAGGCGCTGGGGAGCGCTGCCGGGAAGCCACCCCGGCATCGGCTCACCCTTGAGGAAGGCGACCAGGTTGGACACCGCGAGCCGGGCCATGGCTCGCCGGGCCGGGAGCGTGGCGCTTCCGATGTGGGGGACGACCAGGCAGTTGGGGAAGCCGAGAAGGGGATGGTCCGGGGGCAAGGGCTCGGGGTCGGTCACGTCCAACGCGGCGCCCCCGATGGTCCCGGCTGCCAGCGCCTCGACCAGTGCCTCGGTGTCGACCAGGGGGCCGCGGGCGATATTGACCAGAAACGCCGTGTCCCGCATCAGGGCGAGTTGGGCGCGGCCGATCATCCCCCGGGTCTCGTCATTGAGCGGGGCGGCGACGACAACGATGTCGGATCCTCTCAGCAGCTCGTCGATCCCCACCCTCGTCGCGCCGGGCACGTCCTTGGCGGTTCGGGAGGTGTAGAGGACCGGCATGTCGAAGCCCGCGGCTCGTCGGGCGATAGCCCGCCCGATCCGGCCCATGCCCACGATCCCCAGGGTGCTCCCGTGCAGGTCTCCGCTCAGGAAATGCCATGGGTCCCATGGCCCCCACTCCCCCGCCCGCACCAACGCCTCACCCTCGGGGAGACGCCGAACCGCGGCGGCCATCAGGGCGAAGGCGGTATCGGCGGTGGTTTCGGTCAGCACGTCCGGGGTGTGGCCGACCGTCACGCCGTGCTCCCGGCAGGCGGCGACGTCGATGTTGTCGACCCCGACCGACATCTGGGAGATGACCTCGAGGTCGGGGACCCGGTCGAGAAGAGCGGCGTCGATGGTGTCGGACAGCATCGACAGCCAGCCCGAGCATCCGGCCAGTTTCTCCACGAGCGTCAGCGGGGGCACATGCCCACCCCCGTCCCACACCTCGACGTCGGCGACCGCGGACAAGGGCTGGAGGATGTCCCCCGGGATGAAGTCACTCACGAACACCCTCGGCATCGGCACGAGAGGCTAGACCCCACCCACAGGCACCGACAGTTCAGGGTGGGGATGCCGATACCATTGACAGATGCCCCGCCTCGTCATGATCGCTGTCCTTTGCTTCGCGGCTGTCGCCTGTGGCGCCGCCGAGGTCGAGCAGTCCACGACCACGTCAGCACCGACTACGACCACGACACTGGCGACGACCACCACCATTCCCACCACGACCACGACCCTGTTGACCGCCGAGTCCCTGCCCCGAGGGTCCTCGCTGGTCCTCGAGGCGCAGGGCGAAGTCGAGGTGTTCGCCGCACCCGGGGATCCCGAGCCGATCCGGGTCCTCGAGGCGAGGACCATCCTCGACACACCGACCGTGGTCCTGGTCCTGGAAGGCCCGGACGACGGGTGGGCGCGGGTGATGCTGCCGGGGCGGCCCAACGGGGCCGAGGGTTGGGTCGAGAGCGGCAACATGACCGAACACGTGGTCGAGGGCACGGTCATCGTGGATCTCTCCGATCGCACCCTCTCCTATCACGTGGCCGAGGAGGAGATACTCTCCACCACGGTGGCGGTGGGAACCGGGGGCAATCCAACACCGACCGGGTTCTTCTTCGTCACCGACAGCGTCACGCTGGCCAATCCCAACAGCGCGTGGGGCCCGCACGCTCTGGGTCTCTCCGCCCGGTCCGACACCATCACCGAGTTCAACGGGGGCGACGGGATCGTGGGCATCCACGGGACAAACCGACCCGAGTCGATCGGGGAGGCCGCCTCCCTGGGATGTGTCCGTGTTCCCAACGAGGTGATCGTCCGGCTCCACGAGATGGTCCAGGTCGGCACCCCGGTGCACATCACCGCCTAGCCGGGGCGGCGGGCGGGCCTACCCGTCCCTCAGACGCACCAACCCGTTCGAAAGCACCGTGACGCCTCGTTCCTTTGCCTCGGCGGTCATCGCCACATGACCGCCTTCGTCCCAGATCCGGGTCACCAGGGTCTCGCCCGGGTAGACGACGCCGGAGAATCGGGCACATACCGAAGCCACGGCCTCCGGTCCCGACTCGACGGCGTGGTCCACCACCGCCTTCGCCACCATCCCGTAGGTGCACAGCCCGTGGAGGATGGGACGGTCGAATCCGGCGAAGGAGGCGAAGCCGGGGTCGGCATGGAGCGGGTTCTTGTCACCGGACGCCATGCGGTAGAGCAGGGCCTGCTGGGGCAGGGTGGTCGACTCCACCACGTGATCCGGCTCCCGGGTCGGAGTGGGTGTGGTGATGGCCGGCCCGCTCTCGCCCCCGAAGCCTCCTTCTCCGCGGATGAACACGCAGGCCCGGTTGCTGAACAGCGGTCGCCCGGTCTTTTCCAGGACCGAGTCGATCTCCACCACTGCCAGGGCGCCCGTCCCCTTGTCGAAGACGCCGGTGACCCGGCCGGTCTGGGTCACCGTGCCGCTGGTCGGGATCGGCTCGTGGATCACGACCTCGTGCTCACCGTGGAGGATCATGGCCGGGTTGACCTCGAACCCTGCAGCGATGCCCATGCTCATCATGATCGGGAACTGCGGGATCGTCGCGTAGGTGGGCAGGACGTGGAGGTCGGCCTCGTAGGCATATCTCAGCTCGTCGGGATCGGTCGGTGGGTCGCCGGCGCCAATCCCCAGGTGGTACAGGATCACGTCTTCCTCGGCCCAGCTGAAGGTGGTG
>DASUSU010000121.1:0-5458 GCA_036374915.1 Acidimicrobiia bacterium
CTGGTCGTAGCTCGACCCGACCATGAAGACCTCGCACTCGAGCCCGAACAGGGCGCAGGCGAAGGAGAGCGCCGAGCCCCACTGACCGGCCCCGGTCTCGGTGGAGAGCTTCTTCGCTCCGGCCTTGGCGTTGTAGTAGGCCTGGGCCACGGCGGTGTTCGGCTTGTGCGACCCGGCCGGGCTCACCCCCTCGTACTTGTAGTAGATCCGCGCCGGCCCTCCGATGAGCTTCTCCAGGTTGTGGGCCCGGTACAGCGGCGTCGGGCGCCACATCCGATAGACCTCTCGCACCTCCTCGGGGATCTCGATGAACCGCTCGCTGCTCACCTCCTGGAGGATGAGGTCCATCGGGAACAAGGGGGCGAGATCATCGGGCCCGACCGGCTCATGGGTCCCCGGGTGCAACACAGGCGGCGGCGGCACCGGAAGGTCGGGAACGATGTTGTACCAGTGGGTGGGAAGCTCGGACTCGGCCAGCGTGATCTTGGTAACCATGCGGCGGACGCTACACACCCTGAACGCTGCGGTACCTTTGACCCGGTCCCGATCGGGAAGGACCCAATGACCACGCATCGCCTCCTCAATCGTCGCATGGCAATCGCCGAGATGGGGAAGGCTGGTCTTGCCATCGTCGTCTTCGGCGCCGCGGCCTGCTCCGACCGGTCCGGCTCGGTTTCGACCACCGCGGCGCCGGGGGCGATCCCATCGACCACCGCCCTTCCCGACTCGACCGGCGGCGATGCCACCACCACGTCCCCCCCACCGGCCGATAACACCACGACGGCACCTGCGACTACCGACTTTCAGCGGGTCAGCCTCGACTTCGTCTCCGCCTACATCCTGTACCGGGGCGGGGAGGCGGCCCTGGTCGACACCGGGGTGGAGGGCAGCGCCCCGGCCATCGAGGCCGCCCTGGGCGAGGCGGGGCTGGCCTGGGACTCGGTGGGTCATGTCATCCTCACCCACAAGCACCCCGACCACGTCGGGAGCGTCGACGAGGTGATGAGCCAGGTCCCGGGCGCAACGCTCTATGCCGGGGCGCCCGACATCCCCCAGATCGACTCGGCGGTGGTTCCCCAGCCGGTCGGGGACGGCGACCGCATCTTCGACCTGGAGATCATCGCCTCGCCCGGTCATACCCCCGGGCACATCTGCGTCCTCGATGCCGCTGCCGGGATCCTCGTCGCCGGCGATGCCATGGTCGGCGCCGACGGCGGAGTGGCCGGTCCCGACCCCGCGTTTACCGAGGACTTGGACCTCGCCCTCGACTCGGTGGGCAAGCTGGCCGGTTTCTCCTACGAGGTAGCCCTGTTCGGCCACGGCGAGCCGGTTCTCGAGAGCGCCTCCGCAGCGGTGTCCGCCCTCGCCGAGGGCTGAGCCACCCACGCCCTACGATCCGGCGATGGACGAACTGGGCGAGCTGGCCGTCGGCCTGATCATCGTCGTGTCGCTGTTCGGGGTGATCCTCCCGGTTCTCCCCGGCCTCGCCCTCGAAGTCGGCGTGATCCTGGTCTGGGCCTTCGTGAGGGGAGGCGCGGTGGCATGGGGGGTGGCGATTGCCGTCTTGGTGCTCGCCACGATCGGGACCGTCGTCAAGTACACCATTCCCAAGCGCAAGCTCAACGAGGTGGGCATCCCCAATCGCACCCTTCTCCTCGCAACCGCCGTCGCCGTCGTGGGGCTGTTCGTGATCCCCGTGATCGGGGCGCCCATCGGCTTTGTGATGACGATCTATCTCGGCGAGCGAGCGAGAGTCGGCCCGGAGCGGGCCTGGCCCGCGACCAGGAGCAGTCTCGGTGCCGTCGCCACCTCGGTCGGGATCGAGCTCGCCACCGGGGTGCTCATAGCCGCGGTCTGGTTCCTGGCCGTCATCTTCGACTAGTCCTCGCTGGCGGCCGTCGCCTTGGCCGCGATCTCGTTGACCACGGCCTCGTTGGCGAGGGTGGTCACGTCTCCGAGATGCCGGTTTTCGGAGATGTCTTGGAGGAGGCGTCGCATGATTTTGCCGGAGCGGGTTTTGGGGAGGTCGTCGGTGAAGACGATCGACTTGGGTTTGGCGATGGGGCCGAGGGTGTGGGCGACGTGGTCGCGTAGCTCGTCGAGGAGGTCTTCGTCGCCGACTACGTCGATGCGTAGGGTGACGAAGGCTGCGATCGCCTGTCCGGTCAGGTCGTCTTTGCGGCCTACTACTGCTGCTTCGGCGACGGCGGCGTGGGAGACCAGGGCAGATTCGACTTCGGTGGTCGAGATGTTGTGACCTGAGACCAGCATGATGTCGTCGACCCGTCCTAGCAGCCAGAAGTATCCGTCTTGGTCGCGTTTGGCGCCGTCGCCGGGGAAGTACCGGCCGGGGAAGCGGGTCCAGTAGGTGTCGACATAGCGCTGGTCGTCTCCGTAGATGGTCCGGGCCATCGCCGGCCAGGGTCGGGTGATAACCAGGTAGCCACCCCCGCCTAATGGCACCGGGTTGCCTTCCTCGTCGACGATGTCGGCGAAGATCCCGGGGAAGGGGATGGTGGCCGAGCCCGGCTTGGTCGGGGTGATCCCGGGTAACGGTGTGATCATGATCGCTCCGGTCTCGGTCTGCCACCAGGTGTCGACCACCGGGCATCGTCCCCCACCGATCGTCGTCTGATACCAGATCCAGGCTTCGGGGTTGATCGGCTCGCCGACGGTCCCGATCAGCCGCAGCGAGGACAGATCGTGTCTGGTGACATGCTCGTCGCCCCATTTCATGAAGGTGCGGATGGCGGTGGGAGCGGTGTAGAAGATGGTGACCCGGTAGTCCTCGATGATCTGCCAGAGCCGGTCGAAGTCGGGAAAGTTGGGGGCTCCTTCGTACATGACACTGGTGGTCCGGTTGGAAAGCGGCCCGTAGACGATGTAGGAGTGGCCGGTGACCCATCCGATGTCGGCTCCGCACCAGTACACGTCGGTGTCGGGTTTGAGGTCGAACACGTAGTCGTGGGTGGTGACGATCCCGGTCAGATAGCCGCCCCGAGTGTGCACGATCCCCTTGGGACGTCCGGTGGTCCCCGACGTGTACAGGATGTAGAGCGGATCCTCGGCATTGAGGATGACCGGCTCACAGTCGGCATCCTGACCCTCGACCAGATCATGCCACCAGACGTCCCTGCCCTCGACCATGTCCACCCCATGGCCGGTCCGTTCGAGGACGATGACATGTTCGACGTCGGGGGTGCTGTTCAATGCAATGTCGGCGTTCTCCTTGAGCGGGACCACATGGCCCCCACGCCAGGCGCCGTCCTGGGTGATCACCACCCGGGCTTCGGCGTCGAGTATCCGGCTGGACAGCGCATCAGAAGAAAAGCCCCCAAACACCACCGAATGGACCAGGCCGAGACGGGCGCAGGCCAACATGGCGACCGGCAACTCGGGGACCATCCCCATGTAGACGGCCACCCGGTCGCCCTTCTCCAACCCCAGGCTCTTCAGCCCGTTGGCGAACCGGCACACCTCAGCATGCAACTCCCGGTAGGAGAGAGTGCGGACATCGCCCGGCTCGCCCACCCAGTGATAGGCGACCTGGTCGCCATGGCCGGCCAGATGACGGTCGAGACAGTTGACCGAAACGTTCAACTCACCATCGGGAAACCATTTGAAAAACGGAGGATTGGAATCATCCAGAACCAGGGTCGGCTCGGTATGCCAGAAGATCCGGCTCAACGCCTGCTCCCGCCAAAAAGCCAGATAGTCCGCATCAGCCTCCGCGTGGATCCCAGGACGAGCATTCGCCTGCGCGGCGAACTCCGGCGACGGCACAAACTCACGATCCTCCGAGAGCAGGTTCTCCAGGGCCTGGGACATCGGGTCTCACTCCTCCTCGTCGGTTTCGGGGGCGGAAGCTACCAGCGGCCGGCGGGCTCGCCACCAGGTGATGACGCCGGTGAGGGCGGCAACCACGATCAGCACGTCCCCCACCGTGGCGTAGAGCGAGGTGCTCGCTCTGCCCGACACGGTCCCGTAGACGATCTCCTGGGTCCCCAGGCCGGAAACCTCGCCCAAGGATCCGTCGGCGCTGATCACGGTCGACTTGCCGGTGACAGCGGCATGTATGACGTCGAGCCCCATCTCCGCAGCCCGCATCCGGGTCATCCCGATGAACTGATCCGAACCGGGTGTGGTGCCGTAGGACCCTTCGTTGGTGAGAACGGCCAGCACGTTGGCGCCGGCGGCGACCTGCTCTCTGATGTATCGGGAAAAGCCCCCTTCGAACGAGATGACCGATCCGAGACGTATCCCCTCCCCCAGATCGAAGACGACCGGCCCTTCGCCGGGGATCATGTCCCGGGGCACCTGGTCGAGGTCGGGGATCCAGTCGAAGAGGGGCCGAAACGGGATGTACTCCCCGAAGGGGACCGGGTGCTGTTTCTGGTACTCGCCGACGATCTCCCCGTCGGGGCTGAACAGGACGTTGGCGTTGATCCAATGGGTCTCGCTCAGGGGCCGGTCACTCCCCACCAGGAACCATGCCCCGATCCGGCGCGCCTCGGCAGCTATCGCCGCTCCGATCTCCGGGTTCTGCACCGGGTCGGCATTCGAGGAGCCGGTCGACCCCTCCGACCAGACCACCAGGAACACCGAGCCGGGCTCGATGGCGCGGGTCAACGCCAGATGCTGTTGGAAGGTGCGGAGACGCTCATCGGGGGTGCAGTGCTCGAAGGGACACGGGGTCGACCCCTGGACCACGGCGACCATCTGACTGGCGAGCGGATCGTCCTCGGAGCCGAGCCAGGCAGGCGCCGAGACGAGGACCAGGACCGGCACCGGAGCGAGCAGCCACCAGTTGCGCGGTGCCCGCGCCATCACCGCGACGGCTGCCGCCACAGCCACCACCATCACAGTGACCCCGGTCGTCCCGTATACCGACGCGAGATCCCGCGCCCAGCTCTGATCGGAGAGGGCGTACCCGGCGGCGCCCCATTCGAACCCGTTGAAGGGGAGCCGGTAGCGAACCAGCTCCGTCAGCGCCCACCCGCCGACGGCGAGGAGGAACCAGGTGCCCGCAGGCCGTTCGTTGTACCGAGCCAGCCACCATCCGTAGGCGGCGGGGTAGGCCGCCTGGACGACGATCAGCGGGATCACCGCGATCAGCCCGAGCTCGGACAGCCACCAGATGACACCGGCGAAGAAGGTGAGCCCGTAGAGCCCGCCATAGGCGAGCCCCTGGCCACGGCTGCCGGCCATGCGCAGCCCGGTCAGGAACAACGCGACACCGGGCAGGATCAGCCAACCCGGCCCGATTCGGGGAAAGGCGAGGGCGGAGACAACGCCGCCGGCGACAACCAGGAGACCGCCGATCACGGCGGGAGGGTATGCAGCGGCCCGTTCTTTATGCACTCCGTCACATATCCGTGACGCCCTGCATTAGGAACGCGGTCGGCGCCCCGTATCCTGAAGCCATGTGGGACGGTGATGCTTGGGTGGCTGTGGAGGC
>DASUSU010000122.1:0-4788 GCA_036374915.1 Acidimicrobiia bacterium
CCGGAGGCGTTCGATTGCGATCAGGACCAGGATCGACCAGGCGGCGCCGAAGGTGATGTTGAACACGAAGACGGTGATGGCCAGGGTGCGAAGCGGGGCGTGGTTCCTCAGCCAGCGGAGCCCTTCCTTGAGATCGCGTCCGAGGCGGGAGGGCTCGCCACTCTTCACTGGTGGTGTGCGGCCGATCCGGAAAACGAGCACCGCTCCCAGCGCCATGGTCAGCGCCTGGGCACCAAAGGGAACCGCCATGCCGACCGCGAAGAGGAACGCACCGACCGCGGGCCCGACCAGCTGGTTGGCGGTGATGAATCCGGACACGATTCGGGCATTCGCCACTCCCAGGTCCGGCTTGGCCACGACCATGGGGAGAAGGGTCGAGGTGGTGATGTCGGCAAAGACTTCGGCGGTGCCCAGGATGAAGAGAGTGGTGAGAACGACGACGACGTTGACCCGTTCGGCGGCGATGGTGACGGCCAGGGCGCCGACCACCAGGGCACGCAGGATGTTGACCACGACCACGATCCGCCGGCGGTCGACTCGATCTGCCAACACTCCGACATACAGACCGAAGAGCAGGTAGGGCAATCGTTGCATGAGCAGGGCCAGGGCGACGAGCCCGGGATCGCGGGTCTGGGCCGCCAGGAGGAGAGGTCCTGCGGACACCGCGATCCCGTCGCCGACGTTGGTGGTCCAGGACCCGGCGAAGAGCCATCGGAAATCCCGCCCGAGACGACTTGGAGCTATGGCCTCAACGATTCGACGCACAACGGCGGCACGCTAACGACGGGCAAGGTTTGGACCGATCGGATTTTGCCGGGCCAGGGTCAGCAAGTGGGTGTTCGGAAGGGATCTTGGCGAGGGGTCTGAGCCGACCGGAAGTGACCTTCTCCTCTATCCCACCGATTCTGGTGGCGGCATTAGTCGTATCAAATGCCGAAGCTTCGACCTCGGGTCGAAGCAAGTCGCCAACACCGACGAAAGGACGATTCATGCGTCGTGTCATGCCCGCCTTATTGGCATTAGCGCTTCTCGTGGGAGCGGCCGCCTCGGCTTTGGCTCAGGACGGTTCGATCGGGATTGTGGACACCGCCACCGGGGTGTGGTACTTGCGCGACCCGTTGACCGGTGCCACCACAAGGTTCTTCTACGGCAACCCCGGTGATCTCCCCATGGTGGGAGATTGGGACGGTGACGGTGACGAGACCCCGGGCCTGTACCGACAGGTCGACGGTTTCGTGTACCTCCGGAACTCCAACAGTCAAGGTGTCGCCGACATCAGGTTCTTCTTCGGCAACCCCGGAGACATCCCTCTGGCAGGTGACTTCGACGGTGACGGCGATGACACCGTGTCGATCTATCGGCCATCCGAAGGTCGGGTGTTCATCATCAACGCATTGGGTGCCAACGACGGCGGCCTCGGTGCCGCGGACTTCTCCTATTTCTTCGGCAACCCCGGGGACAAGCCCTTCGTCGGCGACTTCGACAACGATGGCATCGACGAGATCGGCCTCCACCGGGAGTCGACCGGGCTCGTCTACTTCCGGTTCACTCACACCCCAGGCCTCGCCGACAGCCAGTTCGTCTTCGGTGACCCCGGAGACAAGATGGTGGCGGCCGAATGGGCCAACCGTGGTTCGATCGGACCGGAGTCGGTGGGCCTGTTCCGCCCCTCGAGCTGCACCAGCTACCTCCGCTACACCAACACCCAGGGCGTAGCCGACGAGACCCTCTCCTACGGGGTGCAGACCGGACTGCCCGTAGCCGGAGACTTCGGGTTCCTGCCCGGAGGCGATACTCCACCACCCGGATGCCCGGCGGCATCCACCTCGACGACAACTACATCGTCGACAACAACCACCTCGACGATTCCTTCCTCGACGTCAAGCACATCGTCCACAACGAGTACATCGTCCACGACAAGTACCACAACTCCCTGACACTCGAAGACCGAATCCCAGCCCGACTCACTCGATCGATGGGTCGGGTTGGGGTTTTCGGGACTCGCTCGATTGGCCAACACCAGCTGCTGGGACAGCGAAACCCCAGGTACTACCTGGGGTGTTTGAGAGTGGAGCTGAGGGGATTTGAACCCCTGACCCCTTGACTGCCAGTCAAGTGCTCTGCCAGGCTGAGCTACAGCCCCATGATTGGAATCGGCATTTTATTGCCCGCGACCCTGCAACGCTGAATCGTCACCCGTCGGCGACGACCGGCTCGACCCAGTCGACCTTCTCGGCGTCGGCCCAGAGTCGCTCAAGACCGTAGAACTCGCGGGGCCCCGATTGGAACAGGTGCACGATCACATCCCCGAAATCGAGGAGGATCCACTCCGCCTCGGCTCTGCCCTCGCTTCGCAGCGGCTTCAGACCGAGCTCCTGGAGCATCCGCTCCTCGACGTGCTCGGCCAGAGACTGGACGTGAGGCCGGGAGGTCCCGGTGGCGATCACGAAAACGTCGGAGAGAACGAACAGCCCTTCAACGTCGAGCAACACGATGTCCATGCCCTTTTTGCTGAAGATGGCATCTGCCGCCACCCGGGCCTGTTCTCTACCGCTGTCTACGGGGATTCCTCCTGCTCGTTTGAGACCACCACCCTATCGCCTGATCTGCGCTGCGTGTAGAGACCGGCAGTCTCGATGTACTCGTGGACACGGGGAGGGACGAGGAAGCGAAACGGGCGGCCTTCAGCGGCCATCGCCCGGATCATCGTCGAGCTGAGATCGAGGGCAGCCATGTCGAGCATCGTCGCCGAAGGCACGGTCTTGGCGACCAGGCCCGGGTCTGCCCCAGGTCTGGGGACCACCAGGATCCCGGCCCGCTCCACCACCGCCTCCCACTGATGCCAAGTGGGCAACCCCAGCGCGGCGTCGGCGCCCAGGATCAGGAACAGCTCCTCCTCGGGGGGAAAGGAGTGGAGGGTGTCGATGGTGTAGGTGGGACCGTCCCG
Source organism: Acidimicrobiia bacterium (assembly GCA_036374915.1). Classification (GTDB taxonomy): domain Bacteria; phylum Actinomycetota; class Acidimicrobiia; order Spongiisociales; family ZC4RG35; genus JARDZU01. The sequence continues at coordinate 2,948 of DASUSU010000122.1, forward strand.
CCGGGTCTCACGGTCGTCGACCTCGAACCGGTCCACCCCCTCGGTGGCGAGCCTGGTCATCTCCACTCTCTGCGCGGCCGGGGTCAGGGCCCGATCACCCTTCTGCCATGGCTCGCCGGCGGGCATGAACAGCACCCGGTCGAGGGCGGCCCCGTGGAGCGCGGTCTCCCCGGCGTGAAGGTGGGCGATGTGTATCGGGTCGAAGGTCCCGCCCAAGATCCCTGTGCGCACGCTGGCGAGCATAGGGGCCGGGCGGGGTCACCAGACGGAGGGCTCGGGTGATGTCGGTGTCGCGACAACCCAGCTGTGCTTCCGGATCGACGTACTCGCCGTCGATTCTGGTGGACAGGTGCACCCCCTCCGCGCCATGAGGAGAACCGGCCCTCCCCACCACATCACCCCGCTCCACACGATCACCCGAAGCAACCGATACCTCGGACAGATAGGAGAGCGAGACCTTGAACCCGGGGACCGGCTCGATGGTCACCGAGCGCATCCCGGCCACCGACCCGGCGAAGGTGACCCGGCCCGAAGCCGGAGAGCGCACCGTGGTCCCCGACGGCACCGCGTAGTCGATCCCCCAGTGGCCCCCATAGGAGCCGACCGGCGCAAACTCCCCCACCATCGGCCCATCGACCGGGGCCACGAGGCAGACCGCACTCAGAACCAGCCCTACCAACATCTCACTCTCCCCGATCGAACCTATCGTGTCGGGTTTGGGTCGCCAAGGGGTATCGGCACTAGCTTTCAGACTGCAGAAAGGAAGTCATCGATGACGACAACCCGAATCGGGCTCATGGGCTTCGGACGGATCGGGAGGAACGTGATGCGTCTCCTCCACGACCGGAGCGACCTCGACATAGTGGCGATCAGTGACATCGCCGACCCGGCGGCGCTGACCTATCTCCTCAAGTACGACTCGATCTACGGGCGATTCCCCACCTCGGTCTCCTACGCCGACGGTGTCCTCTCCTACGGCGACCAGAGCGTCGCCTTCCTCGCCGCCCGCGAGCCGGGTGACGCCGATTGGGGCGAGCTGGGCGTAGATGTGGTCCTGGAGACCACCAGCCGGTATCGGAGCAAAGAGGCCCTCGACCTGCATCTCAAGGCCGGGGCGAAAAAGGTCATTCTCACCTCCAGCCCGGAGGTTCCCGGCGAGATCCCCCTCCTTCTCCGCGGGATCAACGACGACATCCTCGGGCCCGACGTCGATCAGGTCGCACTCGGGTCGAACACGTCCAACGCCGCCGCCCCGATCCTGAAGACGATCAACGACCGACTCGGGATCAAGCGGGCGTTCATGACCGTGGTCAAAGCGATGTCCAACGCCGGCCGCCTCGCCGACGTGCCCACCGACTCCTACCGGACCAGCCGCGCCGCCGGGGAAAACATCATCCCGGCCGAGACCAACTCCGCCGAGATCATCACACAGGTGCTGCCCGAGCTGACCGACAAGCTGTCCGTGGTCGCCCTCAACGTCCCGGTCGTGGACGGGTCGACGGTGGACATGGTCGTCGACGTGGAGAGCCCAACCGATGTCGAGTCGGTCAACTCGATGATCGCCAGCGCATGCCAGGCCGACTACCAGGGGATCATCGAGTACGTCGCAGATCCGATCGTGTCATCGGACGTGAGGTCGATCACCCATTCCGGGGTCTACGACAGCCTGGCGACCATGGTCACCGGTGGGAGCCTGGTCAAGACGATCACCTGGTTCAACAACGGCTGGGGCTACTCCAACCGGGTGGTCGAGGTCACCAGCAGCATCGCCGCTTATCTCAACGGAGGAGAGTGAAGATGGCAAACGTCGCAATCAACGGCTTCGGGCGGATCGGGAGAGC
>DASUSU010000123.1:0-6883 GCA_036374915.1 Acidimicrobiia bacterium
CTCTTCGCCGCCGGGGTCACCCTGTTCGGGGACTTCGAGTGGGTGCCCGCCGCCTCCGCCACCTTCATCGAGGGCAACACCAACGGGACGATTCAGGCCATCGCCGAGCCCCTTTTCACCGATTGGGTGCTCGCTTTCGAGGCGACGGCGCTGCTGTTGACCATCGCAGCCGCTGCCGCAGTGGTGCTGGCCCAGTTCAAGAGAAAGCGGTCGTGATGGTTCCGGTCGACTGGTACATGGGACTGGCGGCGGCGCTGTTCCTGATCGGCGCGCTGGGCATGCTGCTCCGTCGAAACGCCCTGGTCATGTTCATGTGCATCGAGCTGATGCTCAATGCGGTCAATCTGACCCTGATCTCTGCGGGCAGGGCGATGAACGACATCAACGGGCAGGTCGCGGTGTTCTTCATCTTGGTGGTTGCCGCCGCCGAGGTGGTGGTGGGACTGGCCATCATCGTGGCCATCTTCCGCCGTCGCTCCACCGCATCCGTCGACGAGCTGAACGAGTTGCGCGGATGACTCCGCTGCGCTCAGTCATCCGCGGTCCCAGGCCTCAGGCCCCAAGCGACAAGCCAGAACTCTCTGGCCTATGGCCTATGGCCCATTGCCTTATGCCGGAGGTCACGAAGTGACCGACTATCTCTGGCTGGTCATTGCCCTTCCCCTTGCCGGGTCTCTGTTCCTGCACTTCTTCGGGCGCTACGTGCGGGAGCCGTTGAGCGGGTGGCTGGCCTCGGCGGCCATGGGGGGCGCATTTGTCATCGCGGCGCTGGCGGCTCTGCCCTTCCTCCAGGGCGGAGAGGAGGCGACCACCGTCGTTCTCTGGGAGTGGATGCCCGCGATCGGCGCCTCCTTCGAGCTGTTGTGGGACCCGCTGTCCGCCCTGATGACCCTGGTGGTCACCGGGGTCGGCGCGCTGATCCACGTCTTCGCCATCGGCTACATGCATGGCGACGAGCGGTTCCACCGCTTCTTCACCTATCTCAACCTGTTCGCCGCCTCGATGCTCTCCTTGGTCCTGGCCGGCAACTACGCCATGCTGTTCCTGGGATGGGAGCTGGTCGGGCTCTGCTCCTATCTGCTCATCGGGTTCTGGTTCACCCGGCCCTCCGCGGCGGCCGCGGCCAAGAAGGCATTCGTGGTCAACCGGATCGGCGACTTCGGGTTCATGATCGGCCTCATGCTGGTCTTCGCCACATTCGGCACCCTCTCGTTCGGAGGTGTGTTCGAGCGGGCCGGGGCCGAGTTGAGCAGCGGGCTCGCCACCGCCATCGGTCTGCTCTTCCTGCTCGGTGCGGCGGGCAAGTCGGCCCAGATCCCGCTCTATGTGTGGCTGCCCGATGCGATGGAGGGCCCCACCCCGGTCTCTGCCCTGATCCACGCCGCCACCATGGTCACCGCCGGCGTGTACGTGATCGCCCGCTCCGCCCCGATCTACGAGCTCACCCCGTTCGCCTCGACGGTGGTGGCCAGCGTCGGGGCGCTCACCGCGATCTGGGCGGCCTCGATCGCCCTGGCCCAACGCGACATCAAGCGCGTCCTCGCCTACTCGACCATCTCCCAGCTCGGGTTCATGTTCCTCGCGGTGGGCACCGCGGCCTACGTGGCCGGGGTCTTCCACCTGATGACCCACGCCTTCTTCAAGGCACTCCTCTTCCTCGGCGCCGGGTCGGTGATCCACGCCATGGGCGACGAGCAGGACATGCACAAGATGGGCGGGCTCCGGTCCAAGATGCGGGTCACCGCGGCGACGATGGGAATCGCCTCCCTGGCCCTGGCCGGGATCCCGCCCCTGGCCGGTTTCTGGTCGAAAGATGAGATCCTGGCCGCCGCCTTCGCCCGGGGTGGGTGGTACTACTTCCTCTGGGTGATCGGCCTGGTCACCGCCCTGCTCACCGCGTTCTACATCACCCGGCTCTGGGTACTCGTCTTCCTCGGGGAGCCGCGTTGGGACGAGTCGGCCCATCCTCACGAGTCGCCCCGGGTGATGACCCTTCCCCTCATCGCCCTTGCCGGGCTCTCCGTGGTCGGCGGTTTGGTCAACACCCCGTTCCGGCTCTCCCTGGAGCACTTCCTCGAGCCCAGCTTCGAACTGGTCCACCTCCAGCACGCCCCCGACGACTGGGTGCTCCTGGGGATACTGGCCGGGCTCTCCACCCTTGCCGCCCTCGGCGGGGCGGCGGCCGGGTATCTCGCCTACAACCGGCCCCCGGTCAGGTGGCGACGATTCGAGGACTCGTTCCAACCGCTCTGGGGGGCGTGGGAGCAGGCGTACGGGGTCGACGACCTCTACGGGAGGGCACTGGTCGCGCCGGGACGGCGTCTTGCCGAGGTCGGAGCATTCGATTTCGACGCCGGAGTGGTCGACGGGGCGGTCAACGGAGTCGGCCGTCTGGTTCGGGACATCGGGGAGTGGGCCCGCCCCCTCCAGACCGGTTTCGTGCGCAACTACGGCGTGTTGTTCCTCGGCGGCGCCCTGGTGGTGGTCGCCTGGCTGGTGGCGGGCGGATGATGAGCTCGGTCGCTTTGCTCCCTCGCTGCCCCAGGCACCAAACCCCAGGCCCGGACCCTCTGGCCTGCTGCCTATCGCCCATTGCCTATGACCTGTCACCGAAGGTGGCCCCGTGCTGACCGCTCTGGTCCTGCTCCCGGCGGCCGGCGCGCTGATCGTGGCCCTGGTCCCCTCCCGGAGGCGGGAGATCCACCTCCCGCTCGGCATCGCCCTGTCGGTGCTGCCCCTGGCCCTGGCCGGCTACCTGTTCTGGGTGTTCGAGCCGGCGGCCGGGTTCCAGTACGTAGAGCGGGTCGCCTGGTACCAGCCATGGGGAATCGATTGGTTCCTCGGGGTCGACGGGATCTCGCTGCCCATGGTCGCGCTCACCACGCTCTTCGTCCCGATTGCCCTGGCCGCCTCGACCTCGATCACGACCCGGGGCAAGGAGTTCGTGGTCTACACGCTGCTCCTCGAAGCAGGTCTGGTCGGAGCCTTCCTCGCACTCGACCTGTTCCTCTTCTTCGTCTTCTTCGAGGCGATGTTGATCCCGATGTACTTCATCATCGGGATCTGGGGATCGGAGCGTCGGGTGTACGCCGCGGTGAAGTTCTTCATCTACACCGCATTCGGCTCGGCCTTGATGCTGGCGGCGATCATCGGCCTCGCCCTGCTCCACGCCGATCAGACCGGTGTCGCCTCCTTCGCCCTGCCCGATCTGGTCGGCCTCGACCTCCCGCCCGGCACCGAGCGCTGGCTGTTCGCCGCCTTCGCCATCGCATTTGCGATCAAGGTCCCGCTCTTCCCGTTCCACACCTGGCTACCCGATGCCCACGTCGAGGCGCCGACTGCAGGGTCGGTCCTCCTCGCCGCCGTTCTCCTCAAGCTGGGCACCTACGGTCTGCTCCGGTTCAACCTCGCCCTGTTCCCCGACACCTCGGTAGATGCGGTCCCGATCATGGCCGCCCTGGCGGTGGTCGGGATCATCTACGGCGCGATCGTGGCCATCGTCCAACCCGACCTGAAGAAGCTGGTCGCCTACTCGTCGGTCAGCCACCTCGGCTTCATCGTCCTCGGCACCTTCGCCCTGACCTCGGGGGGTCTGCAGGGGGCGGTGATCCAGAACGTGAACCACGGGTTGACCACCGGAGCCCTGTTCCTGCTGGTGGGGATGATCTACGACCGGAGGCACACCAAGAAGATCGCCGATTTCGGCGGGCTGCAGAAGACGATTCCGCTTCTCGCCGGTTTCTTCCTGTTCATGGCCTTCGCCTCGATCGGGCTCCCCGGGCTCAACGGGTTCGTCGGTGAGTTCCTGGTCCTGATCGGGAGCTACCCGACCCTTCCCGCCCTCACCATCGTCGCCGCCTTCGGCGTCGTCCTCGCCGCCATCTACCTGCTCTGGGCCTACGAGCGGGTGTTCACCGGTGTCCCCGACCGTGACGAGAACAAGGTCCTGTCCGATCTCACTCCCCGCGAGATCTCGATCCTGGCGCCGCTGGCGGTGCTGGTCGTGGTGATCGGGCTCTATCCCAACCTGCTCCTCGACAAGATCACGCCCTCGACCGAGGCCGTGCTCGACCACATCGAGGAGCAGACCGACTTCGTGATCCCGGAGCGAGGACGGCTCGACGGGGTGTATCTGGCCGAGGGATCATGATCACACCACCCGAGATCTCCTGGATCGCGATCGCTCCCGACCTGACCCTGGCCGTCGGGGCCGCGTTGGTCCTGTTGGTCGATGTGCAGTGGAAGCCTTCGCCCAGGGTGTGGGGTTGGGTGGTGGGGGCGACCTTGGCGGTAGCGGCCGGTTTCACGGTGGTGCAGTGGCTGGAGGGGACCGACGCCGCCGCCGCCGGTGACACCGGGGCCCTGATCGCCTTCTCGGGGATGATCACGATGGACGGGCTCACCGTCTTCTCCCGTCTCGCCCTGCTCACCGCCACTGCCCTCGGGGTGACCGGGGGCTGGCGCTTCGTGACCGGGCTGGGGCGCCGGGGTGCGGAGGCGTTGGCTCTGGTGTTGCTGGCCACATCCGGGTTCTCGCTGATGGTGGCCTCGAACAACCTGGTGATGATGTTCCTCGGTCTCGAGGTCGGCTCGATCGCCCTCTACGTCCTGGCCGGTCTCGCCCGGGAGCGAAGGGAGTCCGAAGAAGCGGCGATCAAGTACTTCCTGCTCGGCTCGTTCGCCTCTGCCCTGTTCGTGTACGGGGTGGCTCTCATCTACGCCGGGACGAGGCAATTCGAGGTGCTCGAGATCCGCCACTTCCTCGACAACTTCATCGTGACCAACCCGGCGGTCATCTACATCGGGCTGGGGCTCGTCATCGCCGGTCTCGGCTTCAAGGTGTCGGCCGCCCCGTTCCATGCCTGGGCCCCCGACGTCTACCAGGGAGCGCCGGCCGGGCTGGTCGGGTACATGGCCGCAGTGGCCAAAGTGGCGGGTTTCGCCGCCATCACCCGAATCCTTCTCAGCGCCCTCCCCGAGCTCGACGCCACCTGGCTCCCGGTCGTGGCCGGGGTATCGGTGCTCTCGATGCTGCTCGGATCGGTGCTCGCCCTGGTCCAAGGCGACGTCCGTCGCCTCCTCGCCTACTCCGGGGTGGCCCACGCCGGATTCATCATGACCGGCGTCGTAGGCGGTGCCACCGGGCCGATCTTGTTCTACCTGGCCATCTACTCGATCCAGCTGATCGGCGCCTTTGCCGTGGTGGCGGTGGTCAGCGGCCCGGACGGGGCGGGTTCGAGCATGGGCCGGTACCGCGGCCTGGGCCGGCGCAGCCCTCTGCTCGCCTCCTCGTTCGCCGTGCTGCTCCTCGGGATGGGAGGGCTCCCTCTCACCTCGGGGTTCGTGGCCAAGTTCGGTGTCTTCACAGAAGCGTGGGGGCGGGGATACGAATGGCTGGTGATCGTTGCGGTCGTCGCCTCGGTGATCGCGTTCGCCTTCTACATCAGGGTCATCGTCGTGATGTACATGGATGACGACGAAGCCGAGGAGGCCCCGCGTGTCGGGCCCGAAGGTTGGGTATTGGCAGTGGCTGTCGGAACGACGATCCTCTGGGGCATCTTCCCGTCGTCGCTTCTCGATCTGGCAGCTGATGCGCTCCCTCTCTAGGCAGGCAATCGGCTCGGGCCTGGTCGCGGTCTTCCTCCTCGGCTCGGCCGGACCGGCCCTCGCCGCCGAAACCGCCTCGTCGGAGATCGTCATCGTCACCGAGGACGACACGATCGCCGAGGATCTGTACGCGACCGGGGTGAGGATCATCGTCGAAGGCACCATCGAGGGGGACCTGATCGCTTTCGCCGCCGAGGAAGTGGTCATATCGGGGGAGGTGACGGGGAGCGTGCTGGCGATCGCCCCGTCGGTGACCATCGAGGGCGACATCGGTGAATCGTTGCGTGTGTCGACCGGCAGCCTCTCGCTGTCGGGATCGGTCGGGGTCGACCTGGTGGCCGCCGCCTTCGACGTCGATCTCGACTCCGGCTCCGAGATCGGGCGCGACGCGCTGGTCTGGGCGGTCGAGATGACGGGCGGAGGCAGCATCGGCGCCAGGCTCCAGGGGACCCAGCGAACCCTGGAGCTGGCGGGCGACGTCGGAGGAGATGTCGACGTCAGCACTGGTCGTTTCGTCGTCACCGGCCCACTGGAGGTGGCGGGGGACCTCGGCTATCGCTCCTCCTCGGAGGCGGAAGGCCTGGATGAGGCGGACGTTGGCGGGGTGATCGCCCGCAAGACACCGGTGCCGCCCAACATCAGAGTGCGCGCCCTGGGTCTGTTGGCTCGCATTCTCGTGGTTCTCGCGCTGACCTCGGCCGCCCTCCTGGTCGGGTGGGGGTGGCCGCGACGGACCAGGCTGGCCGGGGAGAGGGCGCGGGCCCAGACCTTGCGCGCCTTCGGCTACGGCGCCGTGGTCGTGCTCTCCCCGCTTCTGCTGGCCGGGCTCGCTGCGGTGGTGGCCGGTCTTGCCCCCGCCGCGGCCTTTCTCCCCCTGCTCGCCATATTCGGTCCGCTCGTGGTGGCCACTGCCGGCATCGTCCTGGTGCTCTCCCTGGTGGCCGGGGTGCCCGCGGTGCTCGCTGCGGGGCGGGCCCTGCCGAGCGACCTCGGCCTGCACGGAGCGATCCTGGCCGGATCGATACTGGTCGGAGCGGTCTGGCTCATCCCGATAGTCGGCTGGGTCGTGCCGCTCCTGGTGCTTCCCGTCGGCCTCGGGTCGTGGCTGCTTTCCTTCCGCCAGGGGCAGGAAGCCCAGGGCGGCTGACTCGGCCCGGGCGGGGGCCTATTCCCCGGCGGCGGCGACCTCGACCGAGCCCTGGAACTCCTTCTCCGGGGGGATCCCCGAAGGGTCGGGGGTGACGGTGAACGTTCCGGCTTCGACCAGGTCCCGGGA
>DASUSU010000124.1:0-3375 GCA_036374915.1 Acidimicrobiia bacterium
CCGATGCGTGGCGACGGGGGGGTGGGGTCGGGGGCGACCTGGTCTCTCGGCCGATGATCTCCCATGGGCTGGCGGCAGGGTAAGTACCCACGCCGCACTTCGCATCTCGACGCCGGACGCGTGTCGAATCCGGGCCCGATCTGGCCCTTCTCGCCTCCCTGATGGCCACATCGGTCGGCTACGGGATGGCCATTGCGATACCCGAGCCGCGTATCACCAACTTGATCACCAACATCGTGATCTTCCTGGTCCTTCTCTTCTCACCGATCGTGATCCCGATCGATCGATTTCCCGACTGGGCGGAGACGGCCCATCGGATCCTCCCCTTCTTCCACATGTCCAACCTGATAAGGAGCAGTCTCAGCGAGGGGCTGGCGCCGACGTCGCCGCCTCACTCATCATCCTGATCGCCTGGACCGTCCTCGGCTGGGCCGTGGTTGCCCGGGTGGTTGGACGACGGGGATAGCCAGGCCGTCTCGAGCCCGGTAGCGCCTAGAGTCGAAGCACCTGAGACACCATCTGGCCCAACTCAACGTCGCCCGGCTACGTGCCCCACTCGACTCCCCGATGCTCGCCGAGTTCGTCGAGGCGCTGGAGCCCGTGAACGCGCTGGCCGACCAGGCACCAGGCTTTGTGTGGAGGCTGCAGACCGAAGATGGCGACGCCACCGCGATCAGAGCATTCGAAGACGACATGCTGCTGGTCAACATGAGCGTCTGGGAGTCCGTCGACCAGCTGGCCGACTTCGCCTACCGATCCGACCACCGGAGGGTGATGATCCGGCGTCGTGAATGGTTCGAGCGGATGGAGGATTCCTACATGGTCCTGTGGTGGGTGGAAGCAGGCCACCGGCCCAGCATGGTCGAGGCCAAGCAACGTCTCGCCACCCTCCGCCGTGACGGCCCGACTCCCGCCGCGTTCACGTTCCGCTCGCCCTTCCCGCCTCCGGGCAGCGCTGGTGAGGTAGAGATCGACGATCGTTGGGCCTGTCCCACCGGTTGACACGCTCCGGCGCGGTCTGTCAGCGGTGCTCGGGATTGGAGAAGTCGAAGCGACAGCCGGCGTCCCAGGCAGAGCGCTGATTGCCGTGGGCCGGCACCCCTCCGGCGTCTTTCAGCATCCGGGCCAGATGCATCAGATTCCAGGTCATGAAGGTCGTGTTCCGGTTGGTGAAGTCGTTGTCGGGCCCTCCCGAATCGGGATCGAGATAGGAGGGGCCCGGTCCGGCCTCCCCGATCCAGCCGGCGTCGGCCTGCGGTGGTATGACAAAGCCGAGGTGCTGCAGGGAGTAGAGGATGTTCATCGAGCAATGCTTGATCCCGTCTTCGTTGCCGGTCACCAGGCACCCGCCCACCCGGCCGTAGTAGGCGTATTGCCCTGCCTCGTTGAGCTGGCTCGAGTTTCCGTAGAGACGCTCGATCACCCTGGTGCAGACCGAGGACTTCTCACCCAGCCAGATCGGGGTCCCGAGAACCAGGATGTCCGCCGCCATGACCCGCTGGCAGATCGACGGCCAGTCGTCGGAGTCCCAGCCGTGCTCGGTCATGTCGGGCCAGACGCCGGGGGCGATGTCGAAGTCGGTGGCCCGGATCATGTCCACCTCCACACCTTGACGTCTCATGATCTCGGCCGAGATGTCGATCAGGCCTTGGGTGTGCGACAGCTCGGGCGACTTCTTCAATGTGGTGTTGATGAAGAAGGCAGAGAGGTCTGAGAAGTCCCACCTGTCCTGAGTGGAGAGCTCTTCTTGCATCGAGGAGAGAGTCACCATTCGAACGTCTTCCTTTCGCTGTGACGCCGGCGGCGAAGCTACCCGCCGCCGCGCAGACGTAGCAGGACTTCGGCGGCGTGACCGTCGGGCGGGAAGACCGGATAGAAGACCGACTCGATGCGGCCGTCTCGCAGAATCAGTGTGATGCGCCGGATCAGGGTCTCACCTGCGACGGTCATCACGGGGAGGCGCAACGCCCCGGTCAGCCGGAGCCCGGCGTCGCTGAGCAGTTGGTAGGGGAGGCGTAGCCGCTCGACTGCCTCCCGCTGGTAATCGGGAGTCTGGGAGGAGAGCCCGTACAACCCGGCGCCCAGCTCGTCGAAGTCGGCTTTCAGGTCGCGAAATGCGCACGCCTCCGGAGTGCACCCGCGTGCCCCGGGTATGTCGTCCCAGCCGACCGGCATCTCGACCCCGGGTCGTCCCGTCTTCGGATAGCAGAAGACCACGACGAGGCGGTCTTCGCTCGCCTCGGCCAGGTCGATCTCCTCGCCGCCGGTGGAGGGGAGGGGAATCGATGGCAGGCCGAGACCGGGAAGGTGATTGGCCGCGCCGTCGTCGACAGGAACCGGCAGATCATCCGGGAGGACTGTCGGATCATGGGCCATCATCCGTCCCACGGTAGATGTCCCGTCCGAGCCGGTTGCTCAGACCACCTGGACCCAGGCGAGCACCTCGGGCATGCGACGCCGGAGGAGGCGGCCGGCGAGGTACAGCGAGATCGAGTAGAGGCCGAGCCCCCAGCCGATTGCGATGACCGCAGCGATCCAGGGGGCCAGGGCCCGGCCGAACTCGACGGTGAGCACCACGGCCGAGGCCGGCGGGACCAACAGGATCCCGATGGCGAAGAACGAGATGGTCTGGCTGACTATGGCCAGACAGCCCTGCTCGGTCGACTGGGCGAACACATCGGTCCCTTCCCGGGGCAGTCGCAGCGGGGTGAGCACGGAGACGATGTTGCCCACCGCCAGCTGGCAACCGATGGCAGCAAGTGTCAGCGGCGCCACCAGCCACACCCACGTCCACTGACCGGTGAACAGGGCCAGACCTATGGTGAGCAGCGCGGTCTCCACCACCAGCGCGATGGCCACCGCCAGGTTCTTGCCGAGGAGGATCTGATGGGGGCGCGGGGGGAGGACGAACAGATAGCTGGCCGCATTGCGCTCCCAGCCGAACAGGTTGAGGGCGATGGGGAGACCCACGAAGAGGACCAGGATCGGTGCTACCAGCGGAGCCCAATCCCGCTCCCGCAGGTCGAAGAAGCCCGTGGCATTCATCACGACCCCGCCGATCGCCAGGCCGACGAAGATCACCGTCCCGGTCCACACCAAGCGCTGACGAGGATCGCGCACGTAGAAGCGAAGCTCCTTGCGGGCCATGGTCGGGATCACTCCCCATGGACCGACGGTCAGGCCCAGCCTCCGGGCCCGGGATGCCGGCCTGCTCTGCTGCACCGGCGTCGTGAGCAGCCAGTCGAGCAGGCCCCGCCAGATCAAGGCGAGGACGAGGAGCCCGGTCACTGCGGCGGCCAGGGCGAGGAGGGCCCCGCCAACATCCCCGGCCGCGGCAGCGATCACGGCCTTCTGTGCCGCCACCGGCGGGATGAG
>DASUSU010000125.1:0-2343 GCA_036374915.1 Acidimicrobiia bacterium
TGCAGCATCTCGACGGCGCCGTGACTGCGACCGGCGAGGGTCTGCTCCGCAGCTTGGCCGTCTCGGTCGAGGCTCACGGCACCACCCAGGTGGCGCTGGTCGCCCACACCCAGTGCGCAGGCAACCCGGTGGCCGACAGCAAGCAGAAGGACCAACTGCGCAAGGCGAAGGTGGTCGTATCGGAGCGGTTCCCCGACCTCGAGGTGATCGCCCTCTTCTACGACCCGAAGATCGGCTTCGAGAGAATCGGCTAAGTTCGGGGGCGATCCCCTGAAAGGAAGCTCGTGACCCACAGCGCACTGTCCGACACCCTGACCAGCCTGCTCGGACTGGAGCATGCCCCGATCGCCATCACCTTTCACGACGAGCTGCCCGACGACGGCGTGCCCCGGTTCGACGAGCCGATGTCGGAGCCGACCGAAGACGGGCGCACCGGGCGAGCCGCCGCCCCCTGCGTGTTCTGGATGCACGCCCACCAGCGGACCTTCGACACCCTGGCCGAAGATCATGGCAACTGCTCGGTCGGCCGGTACACCCACGGCTTGGCCGAGGCCGCCGACATCCTGGACAAGAGCGATGTGGCCGCCCTGCTCGACGTGGGGTGGGTCACCATGGAGGCTTTCGCCGGGGTCGCCGCCATGTCACGCCGCCCCAAGGGGGTGCGTTACGGACCGCTGGCCCAGGCCAGCTCGGATCCGGATCTGGTACTGCTCCGGGTGAGCCCGCGCCAGATGATGGAGATCAACGACGCGGTCGAGGTGGACTGGTCGGGCAAACCGCAGTGCCAGATCCTGCCCAAGGCGGCCGAGCAGGGCGTGATCGCGGTCTCGATGGGCTGCGCCCTCTCCAGGGCCCGGACCGGGATGGGAGACGACGAGCTCACGGTGGCGGTGCCCGGGCACAGGGTGGCCGAGCTGGTCGCCGCGTTGCAGCCGGTCACCACCGCCGACGCCGCCGTGGTCGGCTATGCCATGGCCGACCTGGCCCGGTTCTGAGGCTGCCCGCGGCCGCTCCATTCACCTACGACCCGGCCATCACCGAGCGGTTCCCTGCGATCCGGGCCGGTGTGGTCTCGGCCTCGGGGCTGAGCAACGGCCCCAGCCCGGTAGAGCTGTCCGCTGAATACCGGGCGGAGCAAGTCGAAGCCCTGGCGAGGCTCGCCGTCACCCCGATCTCGGAGACGCCGTCGGTGTCGGCATGGCGACGAGCCTTCAGCGCCTTCGGGGTGAAACCCACCCAGTACCGATCGGCGGTCGAGGCGCTGTTGCGCCGGCTCGACAAGAGCGGCGACATCCCGGCGATCAACACCCTGGTCGACATCGGGAACCTGGTCTCGATCAGGTACGCGGTGCCGGTCGCCGTTCTCGACCTGTCGAGTCTGAGCGTCCCGGTGACGGTCCGATTCGCTACCGGGACCGAGCGATTCGTCGATCTCGGATCCGGCGAGGAGCAGCATCCCGAACCGGGCGAGGTCATTTTCGTCGACCAGGCCGGCCATGTCTGCGCCCGGCGCTGGTGCTGGCGGCAGAGCGCCCCCAGTGCCACCGGAGCGGAGACGACTGCAGCGCTGTTCACCATCGAGGCCCTGCATCACGACGCCGCACACGACGTCGCCTCTGCCACCGACGATCTGGTCTCGTTGCTGAGCCGCCATCTGCCCCGGTCCCAGACCACGTCCTACCGGCTCCCCTCCTAGCCGTGCCGCGATGTCAGCGGGGCGCCGGCTCCAGACCATCGACCGCGTTCGCCCATTCCTCGGGGAGCTCGACGGGGGACGATCGGGACATCAGACGCAGATAGATGTCCGAACCGGTTCCGCTCACCGTTGCCTGAGGAGGACCGATGCCGAGGACCCATTCACGCCCCAGGTCGACGGCCCGGGCCTCGAGGGCGGGCAACTCGGCCATTCGAGGGATCCACATGTCGGTGTACTCGTCGAGACCGGAGACGGCCTCCAGATCGAGGAGCGGGCCCGGTTCACCGAAAGCCTGCTCGGCATCCCAGCGATGGAGCCCGGTCTCCACCACCATCCGTCGCTCCCAGAGCCCGATGCAGGGGTCGGGCCAGAAGCCCCACACCGTGGTGTCGGGGTCCGACTCCTCGAGGGTGGTGAGCATCTCGGCCAGATGAGCCTCGTACCAGGCGAACAGATCGGCGTCCTCGGGTGGTCTCGGTCCGGGGATTCGCTCGGTGGGACGCTCCCGACAGATCAGCGTCATCCGGCCGAATACCGACCCGACATGGGTCAGGAGGTCGGACATGACCCAGTCCGGATACTGGGGCACGGCTCGCTCGGGGTCTCGACGGGCAAGCTCCAGGATCCGCAGACCCTCCGAGCCGATC
>DASUSU010000126.1:0-2325 GCA_036374915.1 Acidimicrobiia bacterium
GGCGCTCCTGGTCGATCGGGGCTGGATCCCGCTGGTGCTCGACCAGGTGCCCGTTGCCGAGGCGCCACCGCCCGGCGGCACCGTCGTGGTCGAAGGATGGGTGCGGCCCACCCAGCTGCGTGGCGCCCTCGGGCCGCGCGATCCCGACACGGGACGTTTGGTCACGATGAGCAGGGTCGACATCGACCGGATCGCCGAACAGGTCCCCTACGAGCTCGAGCCGGTCTATCTCTCGCTGCTCGCTGCCGACACCGGCGAATTACCGGTGCCTGCGCCTCCGCCCTCGTTCGACGACGAAGGGTCACATCTCGCCTACGCCATTCAGTGGTTCAGCTTCGCCCTGATCGGTCTGGTCGGGTACTTCTTCCTGATCAGGCGTAATGCCCGGCGCTCACACTGAGGGCTCCTGGGCCAGGTCCGGGACCACCTCGAACCCGTGCAGCCCGGCAAGCTGCCCGGGATCGAGTCGGATCTTGGCGGTGCGCGAGCCGGCCCCGATGATGATCCAGTCGCTCTCCATCACCCTGGAGTCGACCCAAACCGGGACTCCCGGGGGAAGACCGAAGATGGTGACCCCGCCGATCTCCATCCCGGTCATCTCCTTGGTCTGTTCGGCGTCGGCGAAACTGGCCTTTCTCACCCCCATTCGGCGTCGGACCACTCCGTTCACGTCGAGTCGGGTGGTGGCCAGCACCAGACACGCTGCCACGTGGCCTTCCGGCCGCCTCGAAGCGACCAGGATGGTGTTGGCCGACTTGTCCAAGGGGACTCCGTACGCCTCGCAGAACCGGGCAGTGTCGGCCAGCGCCGGATCACAGGGCATCTCCTCGTACACGATTCCGTGGGATCGCATCGATTCCAGAACGGAAGGGTCTGCGGTCATCTGCGGAGAGTAGGCAAAATGACCTGAGAACCCCGGCGCCACCTGCCAGAGTTGGGAGGGATGGACGGTTACGACCTGGAGACATACGGAGCCATGTGGGCGCCGTACTACGACGAGCTCTTCGACGACTCCGTCTCCGAGGTCGAGTTCCTGAAGGGGTATGCCGGTGACCCTCCCCGGGCCCTGGAACTGGCGATCGGGTCCGGGCGGATCGCTATCCCGCTCGCCGCATCAGGGGTCGAGGTCACCGGGATCGACATCTCCGATGACATGATCGCCCTGCTCCGGGCAAAGATCGGCGGCGATGATATCGAGATCCTCGAGGGTGACTTCGCAGATGTTGAAGTGGGCCAGACCTTCCCACTCGTCTATCTCGCCTTCAACACACTGTTTGCCCTGCTCGATCAGGAGCGACAGGTGGAGTGCTTCGTCAACACCGCTCGGGCCCTGGAACCAGGCGGGCGTTTCGTCCTCGACGCTTTCGTGCCCGACGTGACCAGATTCGATCGATATCAGACCCGGATGGCGGTGGAGAGCATCACGTCGAGCCAGGCCCACGCCTACGAGCTGTCGATCCACGACCCGGTGGCGCAGCGGGTGGTCTCACATCATGTGCGCCGCTCCGACGACGGCTCCACAGTCGTCCTCCCGGTGACCATTCGCTATGCCTGGCCGGCGGAGATGGACCTGATGGCCAGGGTCGCCGGTCTGGTTCTCGAGGACCGTTTCGGTTGGTACGACCGGCGTCGGTTCACCGAGCAGTCGGGTCAGCATGTCTCGGTGTACCGGAAGCCGGGATAGCGGAGCCGGTCGATGAGATCACAACAAGCGCCGGCGGCGCTGCTCGCGCTCACCGCGGCGGGATTCGCAGTATGGGCCCTGGTCGTCATTCGCTCCCCGGGTGGCTCGGTCGCCCTGGAGTGGATCATCCTGGTGGTGGCGGCGGCTCTGCTGGTCATGGGTGTCGTGTCGTTGAAGGTCGCCGATCGCCGAAGGGCCACTCTGATCAGATGGGTCCTCACTGCATTCGCCGTGTTCGGAGCGGTGGTGGTGATCGGGTTCACCGCCGACGACACCTCGTCGAGAACCTGGTTCAGGCTGGGCTGGGCAGCCCTCGTCTCCGGGCTGGTCACCGCGCTGGCGGCCTGGTGGGCCGCACCAGGGGTGAACAGGCGAACCCTCCTGGCCGGGGGAGTGGCGGGTGCGATCGTGATCGCAGCCGGGGCCGGGATAGCCATCAACTGCGACAAGACCCTGCAGAGATCGTGGTGTGACCCGGTCTACGAGCAGGAGGAGGCGCTGGCGGCCCGGATCGAGGTGGACGGTGTGCAGAACCGGAACGGCCGGGCCGGGGGGGACACCGGGGCCTACGTGCGGGCCTTCATCATCGCCGGGTCCGACATCGCCGCGGTCACCACGGTGCCGGAGCCGTTCGTCTTCGA
>DASUSU010000127.1:0-2024 GCA_036374915.1 Acidimicrobiia bacterium
AGGCGGCGTCGAGCCCGGGTACTCCGTGGGTGGTGCAGGTGAACATCTTGAACAGGGTCACACCTGCCTTCCACATCGCGGCCATCCCCGGGACGTCATCGGGCCAGAGATGGGCGGCCAACCCGAAGTCGACATTGGCCCGCCCTTCGAGGTGAGACCGCTTCTCGGCAAGATCGTCCGGGCGCCGGACCGGGTGAGCGTGGGTGTGCTCGACGATCGTGGTCACGCCGCGGACAGCCGCGGCCCGGGTGCCGGTGGGGAAGTCCTCGCGTTCGGTGGGGCCCGGGTCCATCAGATGAACGTGGGTGTCGACCATCCCGGGCAGGACGAGCAGCCCGGTGGCGTCCACCACCGTTCTCCCGCGGTCGAGCTCACCCACGGCGACAACCCGGCCGGCGGAGACGCCGAGGTCGGCCCGGCGTCTTCCCTCAGGACTCACCACCAGACCGCCCTTGACGATGAGGTCAGCCGTCATGTGGGTGGAATGCGGCTTGGCGTTCGTCGTTCATGGGATTCCTGTCGGAGGCGACCCGAATCTAGAGCACCGTCGGCGCGGCGCGGATCACCGCGAGCACCGGTTTCGGGACCAAAGCCTCTTGCTGCCAGCCGGTCTTCGGCCCAAGCATCGCGGGAAGATCCCAGTTGGGGGAGCAATGAGCACACAGAGAAGGGAGTCGGAATGAGAGTCCTCGTCGCCTATGCCAGTCGTCACGGGGCAACCACCGGGATCGCCGAGCGGATCGGGGCCGGTTTGCGTACCTCGGGTTTCTCGGCCGATGTCTCACCGGTGAACGACGTCGCTGACCTGTCCGGATACGACGCCTTTGTCATCGGCAGTGCCGCCTACATGTATCACTGGCTGAAGGAGGCCACGCTCTTCGCCAAACGCAATCGCGCCCTGCTCCGGGAGCGGCCGGTCTGGCTGTTCAGCAGCGGCCCGCTCGGCACCGATCTCGTCGACAAGGATGGGAACGACATCTTCGAGGCATCCCGCCCCAAGGAGTTCGCCGAGCTCGAGCCATTGATCCGTCCCCGCGGGAGCAAGGTCTTCTTCGGAGCCTGGGACCCGGACGCCCCGCCGATCGGGATCGGGGAGAAGCTGCTTCGCAGGATGCCGGCAAACAAGGAGTTGATGCCTTCCGGTGACTTCCGTGACTGGCCCGCGATAGACGGCTGGACCGCCGAGATCGCCGCCGAGCTCCAGTCGGTCCACGAGACGACGAAGCAGGGCTGACGTTCCATTGAGGCGGTTGGGCGAATCCGACGAAGCGCTCAGCCTCCGACCACGAGACCCCCGAGGCCGGAGACGACATCATCGACCGGCTGGGTGAGACCATCGGGCAACCGCGGCACCGCCTCCAACGCCGGCACAGCCTCGTCGACCAGCGGTTGGGTCGCATCTGTCGCCACCTCGACGGTGCCTTCGACCACCTCGACCAGAGGCTCCACCACATCGTCTGACAGCGATTCCACCGTCTCGGCGACCAAGGGCTCCACCAGGTCTTCGACCACCGAAGTGACCGCGTCTGGAATCCCAACCTCGAGACGGGCCGCGACGGGGCCAGCCCGTCGACTGGCTTCGTCGAGTATCGGGCCCACAGGCGGCGGTTCCTCGACACCCTTTGGACCTTCCCGAATCGCAGTGTCGGTGTCGGCGGTCTCAAGCGGTGCCTCGTCCGCCTGAGGCGACGGGCCGCCCAGGAGCTGATGCGAAGTCGTCGCCTCGGCCTCCCGGACATCTACCACAGGAGTTGTCTCTTCCGACAACGGCGGCGACTCACCACCCGGGAAGACGGCTGGCAGCAACGGCACGGCCGAAAGCGCCACCGCGGAGACTGCCGCACCGAGTCTGGCGGCACCCGAGGACATGACCGAAGCGATCGCACGCCCGGTGGCCGCCGCCGACCCCGAGGCCGTCGCGGGGTTACCCGCAGTCGTGGCCTGGAGCGGCGGCCGGGACCAAGTCCGCATCTCCTCGATCCAGGGGTCGAGCACGTCGTCGGCAGGGAGCTTGGTCCGTAGGA
>DASUSU010000128.1:0-5313 GCA_036374915.1 Acidimicrobiia bacterium
GAGGACCAGCGCATGAGACCCCTGGCCGGGGCGTCCCGACAACGAAGTACCTTGGGGGCGTCGTCCCCCCTGTCCAATGGGAGGGCCGCCGCTCAGCCCCCGATGTAGCTCATCTCCACCCGGGAGCCGATGCTCACCGTCTGCGAGGACCTGATCTCGGAGTATCGGTCCTCCCGGGTCGACCAGACCCGGTCGATGATTGCCCCCACGTCCTCACCGGCCCGGATCGAGTCGCGCAGATTGGAGCCCGACCCAGCGAAGAGACAGGTGTAGAGCACGCCCTCGGCGGAGAGACGGGCGCGAGTGCAGGAGCCGCAGAAGGGTTTGGTCACCGAGGCGATGACACCGACCTCGCCCTCGCCGTCCAGATATCGGAACCGGTTGGCCACCTCGCCCGGGTAGTTGGGAGGGATCGGCTCCAGGGGGAAGACCTGGTTGATCGCCGAGATCATCTCCTCGGCGGGCACCACGTCGTCGAGCCGCCATCCGTTGGTGGTGCCGACGTCCATGTACTCGATGAACCTGACGATGTGGCCGCTTCCCTTGAAGTGTGACGCCATGTCGACGACGGCGTGCTCGTTGACCCCGCGCTGGATCACCGCGTTGACCTTGACCGGGCCCAGACCTGCTTCGGCCGCCGCCTCGATGCCCTCCAACACCGCCGCCACCGGGAAACCGACATCGTTCATCCGCTGGAAGGTGGGATCGTCGAGTGCGTCGAGACTGACGGTGACCCGATCGAGGCCGGCGCCGGCCAGTGAGCTCGCCTTTCTCACCAGCAGCGAGGCGTTGGTGGTCAGGGTCAGGTCCTCGACCCCCTCGATCGAGGCGAGCATCCCGATCAGCTTCTCCAGGTCCTTGCGCAGCAACGGCTCGCCGCCGGTGATCCGCACCTTCTCCACCCCCCGATCCACGAACAGTTGAACCAGGGTTTGGATCTCCTCGAAGCTGAGCAACTCGTCCCTGGGCAGGAACTGGTGGTCCTTGCCGAACAACTCCTTGGGCATGCAGTAGGTGCACCGGAAGTTGCAGCGGTCGGTAACCGATATGCGCAGATCGCGCACCGGGCGTCGGAACCGGTCGGTCAGGGCGGTCATCTGCTCCAACAGTATTTGCCTTGGCGCCGAATGCGGCCGAAAAGAGACGGCAGACGACTCCAAGGGAAGCGGGTGCGCTCATGGGGTAGCGTGGCTCGCCATGAACGGCGAGCGGGCGTGACCCTCCGGGCCAGACTCGACATCGAGCCGGAGGCGATCGTGGCCCCGATCAATCCGCTCACCTTCGGCTCATTCATCGAGCACATGGGCCGGGGCGTCTACACCGGCGTGTTCGAGCCCGGGCACCCCGCAGCCGACGAACATGGGCTTCGTCTCGATGTCATCGAGCTGGTGCGGGAGCTCGGGGTGACAATCGTCAGGTACCCGGGGGGGAATTTCGTCTCCGGGTACAGGTGGGAAGACGGCGTGGGCCCCCTCGCGGGCCGCCCGGTTCGGCTCGACCCGGCCTGGAAGAGCATCGAGCCCAACAGCTTCGGGCTCGGTGAGTTCGCCCTCTGGTCGGAGAAGGCCGGCATCGAGCCGATGCTGGCCCTGAACCTGGGGACCCGCGGCATCCAGGAAGCACTCGACCTCCTCGAATACTCGAACCATCCAGGTGGCACCTTTCTGTCCGACCTCCGCCGCGAGCACGGGCGCGATCGGCCATACGGGATCAGAACCTGGTGCCTGGGGAACGAGATGGACGGCCCCTGGCAGCTGGGGCACAAGACCGCCGAGGAGTACGGACGTCTCGCCACCGAGACGGCGCGGGCGATGAGGATGGTCGACCCCACGTTGAGATTGGTCCTGTGCGGGAGCTCGGGGCGGTCGATGCCCGGATTCGGGGCCTGGGAGAGGACCGTGCTCGAGTGTGCCTACGAGCAAGTGGACCTGATCTCGGCCCACGCCTACTACGAGCCTTCGCCTCTGGACCCGGCGGGTTTTCTCGCCTCGGCCGTGGAAATGGAAGCGGTGATCGAGGAGGTGACCGGCATCGCCGACGAGATCGGACGGAGAAAGGGAACTTCGAAGCGGATCGACATCTCCTTCGACGAGTGGAATGTCTGGTACCAGAGCCGTCTCCTCGCCGGCGACGACGAATGGCGGCACACGCCGAGGCTGTCCGAGGACGACTACACCGTCGCCGATGCGATTGTGGTGGGCTCCCTGCTCCTGGCTCTGCTCCGTCACAACGACCGCGTCGGCATCGCGTGTCAGGCGCAGTTGGTCAACACCATCGCCCCGATCCGCACCGAGCCGGGCGGGCCGGCGTGGCGGCAGACGATTTTCCACCCCTTCGCCTTGACCGCGCGCCACGCAGTCGGGAGCGTCCTCGGGGCGTCGCCGTCCGGACCCACTGTAGAAACCGCCCGGTACGGAGAAGTGCCGGTCGTCGACGCGCTGGCCACTCATGACAGCGAGACAGGCTCCCTCACCGTGCTCGCGGTCAACCGGTCGATCGACGAGCCGGTGGAACTGACAGTCGACGTCTCCCCTCTTCCCGGCGTCGAAGTCGTGGAGATGGCGGTGTTGTCGGACGAGGACCCCGGCGCAGTCAACTCATTGCGGCATCCCGACCGGGTGCGCCCCAGGCCCGGCCAATGGAGGGTGGCCGGGAAGGACATCGTCCTCGTGCTACCACCGGTGTCGTGGTCGATGTTGCGCCTCAGCACCGGGTGAGCCGACAAACCACCCGATTTCGGTTGCAGCGCCAATCTCGCAACATGTAAGGTTGTAAACGTTATCGACAACGTTATCGGCGCTGGGAACGGAGATGCGGCGACCAAGCGATAGGGTCACCATCGGCGACGTGGCCACGGAAGCCGGGGTCTCGATCGCCACCGTGTCCCGAGTCGTCAACGGCCGCTACGGCGTCGCACCGGACACCTTCTCCCGGGTCCAGGCGGTCATCGCCGACCTCGGATACGAGTCGAGCCTGGTCGCGCGGAGTCTGCGCAGCCGCCGCACCAATGTGATCGGGATCATCGTGGCCGATCTCGAGCCGTTCAGCGCCGAGTTGCTCAAGGGAGCCGCCCGAGCGATCAGGGGCACGGGTTACGAGCTCATCATCTACTCCGGTGGCGGTCACGTCGAGGACCAGGTGGGTTGGGAGCGACGCTACCTGTCACGTCTCAACGGCACCCTCACCGACGGGACCATCCTGGTCACCCCGACCGTGGTCGACGTTCCAAGCGGGGCCCCCGTGGTGGCGGTCGATCCACACGCCGGCTCTTCCGCACTGCCAACGGTCGACTCTCAGAACCGCGAGGGCGCCGTCACCGCCACCGAGTACCTGATCGGATTGGGGCATCGTCGTATCGGCTTCCTCGCCGGCCGACCAGACCTCGAGTCCGCCCGGCTCCGCGAGCTGGGCTACCGGGAGGCATTGGAGAGGGCCGGCATCCAATTCGACCCGAACCTTGTCAGGGTCGGCGGTTACACCGAGGAGACGGCAACGACCCCGGCTCGGGAGCTGCTCACGCTCGACCCGCGACCGACTGCCGTATTCGCCGCCAACGACGTCTCGGCGATCGGAACCATGAAGGTCGCCGGCGAGCTCGGGCTCGACGTGCCCGAGGACATCTCCGTGATCGGTTTCGACAACATCCCCGAGTCGGCGCTCTCCTCGCCGCCACTCACCACAATCGACCAGTCGATCCAGGACATGGGCTCCGAGGCGGCCAGCCTGCTCATCGATCTGATCGACGACCCCGCTCGCGCGCCGATACACCTGACCATGCCCACCGCGCTGGTGGTCCGGCAGTCGTGCCGGGCCCCGGCCAACTGAGACAAACCGGAGGAGGAACAGACGAGACAAGCATGCACCGTTGAAAACGATTTCAGCCAAAACGGAGGAGGAGGCAAATGAAGAGAACGCCGAAACTGCTGAGCCTGTTGGCCGTCCTGGCCCTGGTTCTGGCCGCATGCGGCGGAGGCGAGGGAGGCGAGGCCAGCACGACTGCGGCCCCGGACGCCTCATCGACCACCGCAGCCCCGGACGAGGCCACGACGACGGCTGCCCCGGACGATGAGATGGAGCCGGTCACCGTCGAGTGGTGGCACATCCAGAACACCGACCCGATGATGACCGTATGGCAGACCTTCGCCGATGAGTTCATGGAGGCGAATCCGCACGTCACGATCAACATCACGGTGATGGAGAACGAAGCGTTCAAGGCTGCGCTCCAGACCAATCTCCAAGCCGGGGATGTGCCCGACCTCTTCCAGTCCTGGGGCGGTGGCGGTCTGCGCGAGCAGGTCGAGGCCGGTCTGGTTCAGGACATCACCGACGCTTCTTCGGGCTTCGTCGGCAACCTCAGCGAGGGAGCCGTGGGTCTGTATCAGGTCGACGGGGTGCAATACGGGATACCCTTCAACCTGGGGATGGTCGGCTTCTGGTACAACCAGGACCTGTTCGCCGAGGCCGGTATCGACGCCCCGCCGGCGACATGGGACGAGTTCCTCGAGGACGTCCAGACCCTGAAGGATGCCGGGATCACTCCGATCGCGGTCGGCGCCGGTGACAAGTGGCCCGCCCACTTCTACTACTCGTACCTGATGATCCGTATGGGTGGCGAGGACGCCATGAACCAGGTCGCCGAGGACCTCGACTTCAACAAGCCCGAGTTCGTCGAAGCGGGTAATCAGCTCCAGCGTCTGATCGACCTCGAGCCGTTCCAGCCCGGCTTCCTGGCCGCGCCGTGGGATGCTCCCGACGGCGAGTCGGGGACCATCGGCACCGGGCAGGCAGCGATCAGCCTGATGGGCCAGTGGGGCCCCGGGGCCTACGCCAACCAGTCGGGGATCGGCACCCCGGAGGATCCGATCGCCGATCGGCTTCCCGCTGAGTTCGGGTGGTTCCCGTTCCCCGCGGTCGAAGGTGGGGCGGGCGCCCCGACCGACGGCTTCGGTGGCGGCGACGGCTTTGCCGTCGGCAAGGACGCCCCGCCCGAAGCGGTGCAGTTCCTCGAGTACATCACCGGCCTCGACCAGGCAATCCGTACCGGCGAGACCGGGACCACCCTCCCGGTGACCAAGGGGGCCGAGGTCTCGATCACTGACCCCTACCAGCTCGCGGTGCTGGAAGGCCTGAGCAACGCCAGCTTCGTCCAGCTCTACCTCGACCAGTTCTTCACCCCGGAGCTCGGAGCGGCGGTGAACGACGCAGTGGCCACGCTCTTTGCTGGCACGGCCACCCCTGAGGAGGTAACCGAAGCCATCACGGCGGCGGCAGGTTGAGCTATCGCCCGTAGGCTGAGCACGGAAGTGGAGGGCC